>NZ_CALETI010000395.1 GCF_937920075.1 uncultured Agitococcus sp. | reverse complement strand
CTACAGCAGGTAATAGTTGAGTTAACGATTGAGCAATACGTTGCTGCAAACCTAAACGTTTTAAACCTGCACTAGCCAAAATAATGGCATCGTATTCGCCATTATCCAAACGCCCTAAACGTGTACCCACATTGCCACGCAAATCACGAATTTCTAAATCTGGGCGTAAAGCACGTAATTGACACTGACGACGCAAACTGGATGTGCCGACAATTGCCCCCAAAGGTAATTCTTGCAAAGACGCGAAACGATTAGACACAAAAGCATCGGTTGGATCTTCACGCTCACAAATCGTGGTAATTGCTAAACCTTCTGGACACTCCATGGGCACATCTTTCATAGAATGAACCGCTAAATCGGCATCACCAGCCAACATCGCTTGCTCTAATTCTTTAACAAACAAGCCTTTACCACCAATTTTTGCTAGTGGTGTATCTAAGATTTTGTCGCCTTGTGTGGTAAAAGTGACTAACTCAATGATTAATTGTGGATGGTGCTTTAATAAACTTGCTTTAACATATTCAGCTTGCCATAAGGCCAAAGGGCTTTTACGTGTGGCAATACGTAAGGTTCGCATAACAATAATCCAAAAAAATTTTGCTTATTCTAAATAAAAAAGCCTCAGAAATACCCAAATTTCTGAGGCTTTTTATGCTTTATCGTCAATAATTACTTAGTTACCATAAACAATTACGGTAAAATCAGACATAACGCCTAAAATATTTTGTGATTGATAATCAACATGATGAATACGCGTAATACCCGCATTTTTTGCAGCAGCCTCAATACTCGCATCACCTACCGCATAAATTCCCAAAATTGAACGTACTGTTGCACGACCCACTTTAGTCGGTTTATCAGGACTTTCTGTTACTAGCATTGGTGCGCGTAGATTGGTGTATAAAGAGCCATTAACTGGGCTTACGGCTGTTGCACATCCTGAAAGCAACGTGGCAACCAAAACAGGCCACAATAAATGTTTCATTAATTAGTTCCTCGTTGTTGTCATAGTAAGTTTTGGGTACTTTGGACGATAAGCTGCTTTTTCTTGAGTAGGCACTTGATCTTCCAATGCAGAAATTTCTGTTTCATCAGGTAGTTTTTTACGCGCAGCTAAGGCTTGGTCAGCGTGTTGATCTAACCATGCAATTGTGTCATCCCATACCTGACGTTTTTGTTTATCATGTAAAGTTGAATGATGTAAGCCTTCTATAATACGTAAGGTTTTATCGTTACTTTGCGCTGTTTTTAATAAAAATTCACTGGAGCTTTTTGGAATCACATAATCCTTAGTACCATGAATAATCAACATTGGCGCACGCACATTATTTACATTGAGTTGTAACCGCTCTGTCGCATCTTGTAAAGCAGTGACAAAACCACCACCTAAAGCCGTACGTGTGGTTAAAGGATCTGTCCAAAAACGATCTTTCGCTTGTGGATCCGTGAGGACTAATCCTGTTAAAGATTTAAATAAAGGCAATAATGGGGCTTCAGGCATATGCTTGGTTAATTGGGCATTTCCCCACAAACTCCACTGAGCGGCTGGGTTAATACGCACCGCAGGCGCGTTAAGAATAATGCCATCAGTTGTTACTTTATCCATAATATGTGCTAACAACACCACTGCTCCACCCAATGACTCTCCCTGTAAATACACAGGAACATTGGGGAAACGACGACGAATTTCACGACGAGCTAAAGTTAAATCTTCTACATAGTCATCATAATTAGTGACATTTCCACGACGACCATAACCTTGTGACTGTCCCCAACCACGCAGGTCTATGCCAAACACCGCATAACCATGTTTGGTTAACTCGTTTGCCCACGGAGAATAAAATCCAGAATGTAATACTGTACCATGTGCTAATAAAATGATAGCTCTTGGACGCTCGGTTGGAACCCACCATTGACCAAATAAACGTAAACCACTACGTGTATAAAAGTAACGGGCTTCAGAGGCGTTTTCGCCTAGAACATATTTTTCTGGCTCTTCGGTTTTAACATTATGCAAATTTGCACAACCCGATAAACCCAAGGCGGCAGCTGTAAGCCATAAAGATGAGATAATGATTTTACGCCAGCCGTTCATAAACGAGCCTCAATAGAACTGACGAGCTTTGGGCAAAATACTTAGCAATGATAGTGCTTTTCGACAACTTAAGACTTAAATCTTTGACTAATCCACAAGTCTCAAACGCATATATGTCGATTTTCTAATTATTGGCCTAAGCACGTGTTGTTAATTTTATTATTTGTATAGAGCTTATTAACTAGTCAAAAAATCTAACCTGTTAATAACACACGCTCTATACAGATGTATAGCCCTCACATTCTAAATGATAATTTAGCTATTTGTCATCTAATAGTAGGGTCTAGTTACAAACTTTGCATTTTTTCTCGTAATAGCGGTAAATGTCTGCGACTCACTAATAGTTTTTCGGGAATACCTCGAAAACGCACAAAAGTTTGTCCCGTTGGATTGGTTTCTAAGCCATCCAAATAACTTAACGCCAACAATGCATTACGATGAATCCGTAAAAAATGATGGCCAAATTCTTCTTCTAAATCTTTAAGTGTTTCATCAATCAAAATTTCGCCACGTGTATGTCGTACAGTGACATATTTTTGATCAGCCAGAAAGTAATAAATTTCACTAATTGGAATTAACTCCATGCCTTTATGTGTGCGCGCGGTAATATGTTTACGGGCTTCAGGACGAGGAGAGGCTTCGGCAGAGGCTTGTTGCTGATCGCGAATTTGTTGCAATTGTGCTCGATTAACACGACTAGCCTTAGCTAAGGCTTCATTTAATTGTTCACGACGTACAGGTTTTAATAAATAACCCACAGCATCAACTTGAAATGCTGCAAGTGCATGTTCATCAAACGCCGTAATAAAAATCACCGCAGGTGGATTATCTAAACGTGAAATAGCCTCCGCACAAGCTATGCCATCCATGACTGGCATACGAATGTCAAGTAATACTAAATCTGGCTCTAAACTTTCAACTTTTTCTAAAGCTTCACGGCCATTTTCTGCTTCGCCAACAACCTCACACTCAGATACATCACGTAATAAACGTACCAAACGATCTCGAGCTAATGCTTCATCGTCACAGACTAATATGCGCATATAACCTCCTTCTTTTTATAAATTCATTGTTGTTGTGGTAAAGGATAACTAATTTGTGTTGTAAATAAATTGCCCGCGCTGACACTTTTAAAGGTCGCTTGATCACCATAATAAACTTTTAGACGTTCTTTGATATTGGCTGTAGCCATATTATTGCCTTTATGTTTGCTCTTTTTATGTTGGTGATAGGGATTAGTAATGACTATATTCACCAATTCACCTGTCCATTCTACAAGTATAGTCAGTTTACCACCTTCATCATCTAACTCTACACCATGATAAATGGCATTTTCTAAGAGTGGTTGTAATGTCAATGCAGGTATTTTTAAACTGGGTATTAAACCATCTAAACGCCATTCAAACTCTAAACGTTTACCTAAGCGTAGTTTTTCTATATTGAGATAACGATTACATAAATCAATCTCATCTTTAAGTGGGACTTCACCTTCTGCCTTTAAACTCGCTCTAAATAAACTTGATAAATCCTCAACTACTTGTTCGGCTTTATCGGGATCAACCATAATTAAACTAGCGATAATATTCATCGAATTAAATAAAAAATGAGGTCTAATTCGAGCTTGTAAGGCTTGTACGCGTGCTGTTAACTCTGCACGTTGCCGACGCAATAATAATTCTTGTAAATAAAAATATCTTAAAACTAGTCCGCCAATAATACCGCCCATTAACACATTACGCACTAAGGCTGTGCCAACATCAACTTCACCCACATGCCGTATTTGCAAATATAATAATAGACCTTCAGCCGCAAAGGTAAAAAAAGCCACCATCATCAAAAATAAAAATAATACAATAAATGCAGCGTAAGAATGTTTGAGACGACTTAATTGCTTACGCAAAGCACATAATAATGTTGCTGTACACAACCCAACCCATGCCAACAAAAAAGACGTTAATCCCAAATCAGCCCACGGAAAAGGCGTTAAACGCTCTAAATCGGCCAAAGTTAAAAATACGGCTAGTAGCTCTGTCACAACCAATAAGCGCAACACTGCTTTCATATTGCACAAATCTGGCAGAAAAAAATCATCCAAAGCGGAGTTGTGCGGATTATTAGCGGTTTGCGGCATAATTGCTTTATACTCTCGTTAAATTTTTTATTGTTTATTTAATTTGCAGTACTGTTATGACTACACCTTCTTCTTCTATGTGGGGTGGCCGTTTTAGTGAGGCCACTGATGCTTTTGTTGCTGAGTTTACCGCGTCTGTCAATTTTGATAAACGTTTGTATAAACATGATATTCAAGGTTCAATCGCTCACGCTACGATGTTGGCTAAAGTTGGCGTATTAACCGATAGTGAACGAGATGCCATTATCAATGGTTTAACTGCGATTAGGCAAGAAATTGAAACAGGTCAATTTGAATGGCGAGTTGATTTAGAAGATGTTCATATGAACATCGAATCACGCTTAACTGATCGCATTGGTATTGCTGGTAAAAAGCTTCATACAGGACGTAGCCGTAATGACCAAGTCGCAACCGACATTCGTTTATATTTACGCGATGAAATTGACCAAACACGTGCGATTTTACGTCGTCTGCAAACAGGCTTATTAGACTTAGCAGAACGCGAAGCCAATACAATTATGGCGGGTTTTACCCATTTACAAACCGCTCAACCTGTCACCTTTGGTCATCATCTCTTAGCTTGGTTTGAAATGTTGGTGCGTGATGATGAACGTTTAGCCGATTGCCGTAAACGGGTTAATCGTATGCCTTTAGGCTCTGCGGCTTTAGCAGGCACAACCTACCCGATTGATCGTGCTTATACTGCTGAGCTTTTAGGTTTTGAAGCAGTTTGCGAAAACTCTTTAGATGCGGTTTCTGATCGTGATTTTGCCATTGAGTTTTGCGCTGCTGCCTCATTAACCATGATGCATTTATCTCGTATGAGCGAAGAATTAATTTTGTGGAACTCGCAACAATTTAAATTTGTCGATATTCCTGATCGCTTTTGTACTGGCTCAAGCATCATGCCACAAAAGAAAAATCCTGATGTGCCCGAATTAGTCCGCGGCAAAACAGGCCGTGTGAATGGTCATTTAATTAGCTTATTAACTTTAATGAAAGGCCAACCTTTAGCCTACAACAAAGATAATCAAGAAGACAAAGAACCATTATTTGATGCTTTAGACACCTTACAGGCGAGCTTACGCGCGTTTGCTGATATGGTTCCTGCACTTAAACCTAATCGCGAAGCCATGCGTGAAGCGGCTTTACGCGGTTTTGCAACAGCGACCGATTTAGCCGATTATTTAGTAAAACGCGGCACGGCATTTAGAGATGCTCACGAAATCGTTGGTAAAGCTGTTGCTTATGGCGTACAAACCGGCAAAGACTTGAGTGCCATGACCTTGGCCGAATTACAACAGTTCTCAACCACCATTGAACAAGATGTGTTTGAGGTTTTAAGTTTAGAAGGTTCAGTCAATGCGCGTAACCATATTGGTGGCACAGCCCCCAATCAAGTTGTTGCCGCGGTGCAACGCGCACGCAGTCGTATAGGAGCTTAATCATGACGCGGATGGTAATGTGTCGTAAATATCAACAAGAAATGGAAGGCTTAGCTTTTCCACCGTTTAATGGCGCAAAAGGCCAAACTATTTTTGAAACGGTTTCTAAACAAGCATGGCAAGAGTGGCTCAAACATCAAACCATGTTAATTAACGAAAACCACCTAAATGTGATGCAAGCAGAAACGCATGTTTTTTTAGATGAACAACGCGAAAAGTTTTTCAGTAATGCAGATTACGAGCGTCCTAAAGGTTGGACACCCGAAAAGAAATAAAACAGCATTTCTTGTAAAAAGACCAACATTTTTTGTTGGTCTTTTTCTTTTATACCCTTTTTAAAAAATAAAAAAACCATAAATATCAAATACATTAATTATTGGCATAGCTTTTGTAGTGTGTATGAACATCTATCATACTATGGACAGAACTATGTTGGTTTATCTTAGATTTCTTTCAAAATATATAAGTATTGCTTATGTTGTCATCACTGCGTGTGGCTCATCTGCGCATGCCCAACAGTTTGCCAAACAACAATTCATTGAAAGACAACGCAGAGAACAAACACAATTAAAGCAATCTAAATCAACAATCAGTAATTCGAGAAAAGCTTGAGGTTCGCACATGCCATTTTGGTGTAGATTCGTCCTGATTTTAATTTGCCTATACCATACGCCTTTGTTTGCTTGGCAAAAGACTTATCAACAATCTTATTTATTAGGCGATAATGACAGTCGTTTAAGTGCTAAACGTTTACTCATTCAACAACTACAAAATCAAGCCGCCCAAGAAGCAGGCACTTATATTCAGGCTCAAAGCACCTTAATCAACGATCAGTTAGAGGAAAAAATTACCGCAACAGCCACCGCCTTAGTCAAAATAAATATTCTGCAAGAACAATTTAGTACCGAAATCAATGGCCAACAACGCTTATTTTTAGAACTAGAAGCTCATATTGATGAGCAAGAAATGCTTCAACTGTTAAATAAACAACAAGAATTACAACAATTAAGCCAAAAACTTGAACAACTGGAGCAGAAGCTAAATCAACTACCCACTGCACCAGTTGTTTACCCATCCCCTAATGCACAAAAGTCTTTTTGGGGAGAGTAGGGTCTGTTGACCCTAGTTACCAGAATTTCCACCACCATTTTTTCTTTTTCATGGTTTGCTCAACTTCTTTATTCCATGTTGCATATTGTTGCAAATGGGAAGATTTTGCAAAAAAATCACCAAAACGTTTATCGCTTTCGTTAATGTGTTGAATTAACCACATTTTTAAAAAATGTAATAACTCAAAGGTAACTGTTGCACCCTCTTCGTCTATTTTTCTTTGTAATTCATGTATTTGTTGTATTAAATCTTCGTGTTGTTGTTTATGAATTTCTAAACCAGGATAATGCAAGACACGCATTAAACTTTCTTCTAATAAAAAATGGGTGCGGGTGTAGTCTGCTAATTGATTTAAGATTTCTTGTGAGGCGGCTTTACCACGACGCTCAACAATAGCGTGATGTAATTGATTTAACAAATCCACTAACACCTTATGCTGTTCATCTACTTCCTGTATATCTACGTTAAAGTCATCTGACCAATGAAACAAGTCAGGTGTTGCAGTTGTCATATAAAGATACTCCACTCATAGGATATGCTGATAACTGCATGTTATTTATGGCTATTACGATTCCATTCTTTGTTAAGAAATATGCCATCATACAGTTGACTTGACGCGATAATCGCGTTTTGCATACGTCCTACACGTTAATGTTAAAACCCATATTTATTATATGGGCTTTTAACATTAAAAAAAGTATTGTTTATCACATTTTATGTAGCCTAATACTGAACAACAGTCATTAATAATTAAATCATCAAGACAAAGGCGCTACTCTCAATACTTCTTCGATAGTCGTTAGACCTTTAGCAACTTTTTGTGCGCCTGATAAACGTAATGGTAATAAACCTTCTTTATAAACTTGTTTTTTGATTTCAGCTAACGGTGCGTTTTCGTTAATAAGTCGTTTAACATCATTATTTAATAGCATAATTTCATATAAACCGACTCGTCCCAAATAGCCTGTATCACGACACTCCAAACAACCTTTAGGCGCGTAGATAGTCTCAGGCATATTAACCATCCAAGGTTGCGTTAAATCTATCCATGCTTGTTCATCACAAGATACAGGCTGCTTACAATGTGGACACAAGGTTCTCACTAAACGTTGTGCCATAATTCCTATGACTGTTGAGGTAATTAAGAAAGCAGGAACACCCAAATCTATTAATCGAATAATTGAAGAAGGGGCATCATTAGTGTGTAAGGTTGATAATACCAAGTGACCTGTTAATGCAGCTTGAATAGCCATATCTGCCGTATCGTAATCACGCACCTCACCGACCATAATAATATCGGGGTCTTGACGCATTAAGGCTCGAATGCCTTCGGCAAAGCCTAAATCAATACCATGATGTACCTGCATTTGATTAAAACTTGCCTCAACCATTTCTATAGGGTCTTCTACCGTACAGACATTGACCTCATCCGTTGCCAATTGTTTAAGCGTAGAATATAGCGTGGTTGTTTTTCCTGAACCTGTTGGCCCTGTGACTAAGATAATGCCATTTGGCTCTTGCACCATTTTTTGCCATTTATCGTAGTCATCACCCACTAAACCTAGCTCTTTAAAACCACGAACCAAAACATCAGGGTCAAAAATACGCATCACCATTTTTTCACCAAATGCCGTTGGCAAGGTGGATAAACGTAATTCAATTTCTTGACCTTTGGGACTACGGGTTTTTAAACGACCATCTTGCGGTTTTCGTTTTTCAGCAACATTCATTCGGCCTAAAATTTTAATTCGTGAAATCACTGCGTTCATAATTAACGCTGGAAACTCATAAATATTATGCAATACGCCATCAATCCGAAAACGCACATTACCTGTGTCGCGTCTTGGTTCTAAATGAATATCACTCGCCCGTTGATCAAAGGCATATTGCAACAGCCAATCTACAATACTCACAATATGCTGGTCGTTGGCATCGGGATTGGTGGTATTGCCTAACTCCAATAATTGCTCAAAATTGCCAATTTTATTGGTATTACTGGCAACAGCATCGCTATTATTTGCACCCTCAATTGCTTTAGCTAATTTATAAAACTCAATAGAAAAACGATGTAAGTGAGCAGGGTTAACTACCACTCTTTTAATTTGTTTATTTTTTAAGGTATGTTGTAAATTTTCTTCCCATTCATTATGAAATGGCTGTGCGCTGGCAATCGTAACAAACTCTTTATCAACCTGTACCGCCAAAATACCATGCCGCTCAGCAAAAGCATAAGACATAATGGCTGTCACTGTTCCTGCATTAATTTTTAAAGGATCAATATGAAATAGAGGCTGTTCTGCTTTATCAGCCAACCATGCCGATAAGGTATCTAAGTTTAATTTATGGCTTGGCTTTTTTAGGTTAACAAAATCAAATTGTGCTATCACTTCTAAAGGATGCCAATGTAACTTATCACGAGGACGTGGTGTGGTTGCGACTAAATTAGCATCTCGCTGATTTATATAACCATCTTTTAATAATTCATCCAAACACCAGCGGGTATCTATCCGAAAAGAAAAATTTGTCTTTTTCATAATTATTTTCACTAAGTATTGTTTGTCGTATCAAAATTAAATATAAAGGGATGCCCCCTCTTATTTCAAGGAGTGTTTAACATGTTTAAGAAATTATCTGTCGTATTATTAAGTATCTTATGTTACCAACAAGCTCAGGCTGACGTTGCTGTAGGTGTAGGTTTGAGTACCTTAGGTGTTGGCGTACAAGGCACTTTTGGCATAAATAAATATATAAATTTACGTTTAACAGCTAGCGCAGCCTCAGTTGATGAAGACTTTGAAGAAAGCGGCACAAACTATAAAGGAACTGTTGACTTTAGTAGTTATGGTTTAATTACCGATATTCATCCTTTTGGTGGTAGTTTTTATTTGAGTGCAGGCTATTTGGCTCATGATAATAATATTGATTTAAAAGCCACTTGCCCACAAAGCTGCGATATTGATGGTCAATCTTATCAGAGCTTTCCTGATGGCCAAATTAATGCTGGTATTGACTTTGGTTCTGGTGCGCCTTATGCGGGTATTGGTTGGGGTAACGCCATGCAAGGTGGCCGTATTTATGCCAAATTCGATATTGGTGTGCTATTTCAAGATAAACCTACAGCAGATTTAAATGTCACAGGTAGTTTTAGAAACACCAATACTGGCATTATTATGAATACCAGTAATCCCATTTTTCAAAAAGAAGTTGCTAACGAAGAACAAGCCCTGCAAAAAGAAATCAACGATGCCGATTATAGTGAATTATACCCTGTCATCGGTTTGAGTATTGGTTATCGTTTTTAGGTGACTTTTTCGCTTTATGATAATAGGGGCTATTGAAATTTTGATTCTGTTTGCAAAATATCAATAGCCCCTACAACTATTTATTTGCACGAGTAATAAGGATATGTCTAGGCAACGCCCTACTCTTGCCAATTTATTGGTGGGGATGGCTTATTTGGCTTATCCCCATCCACCATACCATCTACTAGAATATAGTTTAGGTGCTAGTACCTTATTTGCCCTCACAGACAACACACCACTGATTGATCTCAATACAATTATTCATCCTGATGATTTATTAGAAATAGACTATCAACGGCAAACACACATTAAAAGTCAAAAAGCTTATGATCTTGAATATCGTATTATTGATCAGCAACAACAAATTAAATATGTCCACGAACAAGGTCAAGTTATTGAAGATAATGGTGAAATATTTATTTCTGGTTTTATCAATGACATTACTTCACGCACAAAAACTCGACAACAAAAACAATTGATGCAACAAACCATTGTTGCGGCTGCTTTAGACTCTCAACTTGCACTAGGAAATTTTGACTGTTATAGCGAAATTATTTGTCAAATGGCTGCTGAAACTCTTAGCACGGATGTTGTGGGTGTGTGGTTATTGAGTGAGGATCAGCAACAACTGCGTTTAGTACGCCAATATAATCGAATAGAAGCACGTTATTATCAAGATGTGGTTTTATATGCTAAGGATTATCCACGCTATTTTGCCGCACTTATTTCTGGACGTGCGATAGATGCAGGAAACGCTTATCTTGATCCACGAACCAATGAATTTAGTTCGGTTTATTTACCTCAAACAGGTATTTATGCCTTATTAGATGCCGCCATTCGTGTTTCTGGCAAAGTTGTTGGCGTCTTATGCTGCGAACACAAACAAGTTCGCTACTGGAACGATGATGACGTGTCATTTGTAGGTCAGTTAGGCGATCAACTTGCTCAAGCTCTAGCAAATCAACAACATTTACAAACACAACGTTTAATGTTGGCTGCGGAGGCTCGTAATACCGCAAAAAGTCAATTTTTTGCCAGTATTAGCCATGAAATCAGAACGCCTATGAACGGCATTTTAGGCATGATTGAACTATTACAACTAACCTCTATCAATCAAAAACAACAACATTATTTATCTATCATCGAAGAGTCTGGGCAATTATTATTAAGAATTATCAATGATTTACTAGATTTTGCCAAATTAGAAGCAGGCAAATTTAGCTTATATGAATCCTCAACACATATCGAAAATCTATTTCAGCAAGCAACAACCTTACTACAGCATAGTGTGTCACCACACACGGCCATTCATATTGAAATTAATCCTCAATTACCTAAATTTCTGTTAATTGACGGCTCACGTTTACAACAAATTTTGCTCAATCTTTTAAGTAACGCGATTAAATTTACATCCAAAGGTGCCATTCTTATTCGAGCTAACCTAATAGATGAACATTATTGGTTTTTTGAAGTGATTGACACTGGCGAAGGCATGAGTCCTGAAACGCTAGAAAATTTATTTCAGCCGTTTAGTCAGGGAAAAAATGCCCAACGAAAACAAGGGACAGGCTTAGGCTTAGCCATTTGTAAACATCTGGTTGAGTTAATGTCTGGCCATATTATTGTTAATAGCCGTTTAGGTTCTGGCACAAGTTTTCGGGTTGAATTGCCATTATATCTTAGTCACGAACAACAGCCCACAGATCAAGATCATCTTCCTCTACATGCAGAACATCTAAAAGTTTTAATCGTTGAAGATAATGCCATCAATCAAATGGTACTTTCAGGATTATTAGACTTTTTAAATATTAAATCTGATATTTGTGCCAATAGCCAAGATGCTGTACAACAATTTAATGACGCACACGGGCAATATGATGTCATTTTTATGGATTGTGAACTGCCTGATCGAGATGGTTTTATGACCACACAAATCATTCGTCAAAGCCATTTTGCTCAAGACTCTCTCAAAATTATTGCCTCAACCGCTCATTCTTTTATTGAGCAACAACAGCAAGCCAAACAATCTGGCATGGATTATTTTTTAAGCAAGCCAGTCCGTTTAGAGTCTCTTATTCAGCTATTACGTCTTATTATCATGCAACCATCTGATTCTACTGTATGACTCAAATTTCCGTTAATAAATGACAACTGTCAATGTTGTACAGAATAGTCTGTGTTTATACTCAATCGTTATAGTACCGCCTCAATCTAATTTTTACGAGATATAATAATATGCTAAAAAAACTCATACTTGCCTCGCTATTAGCGATTAGCTATCAAGCAAGCACTTTTGCAGCACCAGCCTTAGTCACTGACCCTGTTGCGCTAACTCAATCTATTCTTCAACAAGAGCGCAAATGGGCAGGCTTAGAAAGCAAAACCCTTAAAGTAGAAGACTTTAGCTTTAGCTATAGTGAAGGTGGTGCCAAAACTGCACCTACTGTGCTGTTAGTACATGGCTTTTCTGGCTCACGAGACAACTGGAATCGTGTTGCTCGGCAATTAACCAAACAATATCATGTGATTGCGGTTGATTTACCCGGTCATGGCGATACTATTGCCCCTGCTACATTTGAATATACTTTGGCTAATTTAGCCGAAGCTGTACGTAAATTTGTCACTACTCTTGGTATTCAAAAAGACTTACACGTTGCAGGTCACTCTTTAGGCGGTGGTATTGCTGTTTTATATTCCGCTTTATACTTCTTAGAAGTTCGCAGTGTGATGTTAGTTGATACCGCAGGCGTGTATCAAAATGCTGGCAACTCTTTAATTACCAAACCTCAAGAATTAACCAAATTGTTAGCGCGTAAAGAAGGTGACTTTGAAAAACTGGTCACCCAAATTGCCACTTACTCCCCTCCCTTTGTTCCTAAAGAAATCATGGAAGGTTATGAAAAAATTCATATGCGCCATTTGCCCGAGCAAGAAAAGCTCATGGCAGGTTTAACTGAACAAATGAAATGGTACACGCCTGACACTTTCCACACAGGTCTAAAAACGCTTGAAGCTCCCGTTTTGGTAGTTTGGGGAGAAAAAGATGCCGTTATTGGTGTTGAAGCCGTTGAAGAAATTAAGCAAAATTTGAAAGAGGGTGAATATTTAATCTTGAAAGATGTGGGTCATACACCCATTTTAGAAGCTGACTATCCTGTCAGTGAAGCTTATTTAAAATTCTTAGCCAAAGCACAAGCTAAACCTAATAAATTTGCTCCAGCTCCTACGACTACCAAATAAGGATAATATCTATGCACCCTACTGCTAGCGCATTATTAGCTGCTCATCGCGCTCATTTGTTAAACCAATTATCTGGCGAAAATCTTAATATCACGCTTAGCCGTGAAATTAATGCCTATTTGGATTGGTCACAAACTCGTTCAATTAATGCTTTGGTTAAACTAGAGGATATTCAACGAGTTGCCCAACAATATGTTTTAGAACAAGCACCAACTCCCGAGTTACAAGCACAAATTTTGCATTTGGTAAAAGCCGCAATTAACAGCCCTATTAATGACAAAACCTATATTCATCAACTCATTGAGCATAAAGATTATTTAGCCATTGTTGATAAAATTGCCAGTCACGAAAAATTACGTGCTGATATTATTCATACCATTGTTGGCAATCCTGTTTATGCCAAATTGTTATCTGATATTGTTTATCAAGCTTTAAGTGACTATTTAGTTAACGAAAATCCTTTAGCCAAAAAAGTACCGGGTGTTTCTTCATTAATGAAAATGGGTAAAGGTTTAATGGAAAGCACAGGCGGTAATGCCGCGATTGAATCTGCGTTAAAAAGCTACCTACATAAAAACACCCAAAAAATCGTTGATATTAGCGAAAAGATATTAATCAAGACTTTAGACGCCAAACAAATTCATCATGTTGCCGACCAACTTTGGCATAAAATCAAAGGGTTGTCTTTATCAACAGTGAAACAATATCTTAAACCGCAAGATATTGAGTTTGGTGTTGAAACAGGTGTGATGTTATGGAATCATGCACGTCATACTAGCTATGCCAAAGAAATGCTCAATGAATTAATTGCGGCTTGGTATAATGATTTTGCTCAGCAAGATGGTGTCAGCTTATTAGCGAGCCTCAATATTAGCCGTGAAAGTTTGGTGCAAGATATTTTAGTCTTTGCCCAATCTGTTGTAGCTGATATGCTTGCTACAGGTTTTATTGCAGAGCGTATTGACGCACAATTAAATGAGTTCTATAACTCAGAAGCAGTCGCGCAAATTTTTGCTAGTTAAGCTTGCTTTAGGCTGTGCTTGATCGCACAGCCTAAACGGCAAGCATCATCAAGGATATTTTATGCTTGCACGTTTACTAATTGGCATGACAACCCTTTTATTTAGTCATTTTTGTTATGCAGAAGCTTATGGAGCTTTAGTTTCTGCAGATGATAAACAGCCGACCAATAGTCCTGCTCATAATAATCTTGTTATTGATGCCAAAACCTTATTAGATGCGCACTTACCATATCGTAAAGAATTAGGTTTATTGCCTTATGTTTGGTCTGACGAATTAGCAAAAAGCGCACAAACATGGGCGGATCATTTAGCTGCAAACAATGAATTTAAACACTCTGATGTTGAATATGGCGAGAATTTATGGCGCGGCACAACAGGCGCGTACTCCTTAAAAGATATGGTTGATGCTTGGGGTGCGGAAAAGAAAGATTTTGTTTATGGTCTATTTCCACAAGTCACTAAAGGTGGAATGGTTGGCCATTATACGCAAATTGTTTGGCGTTATAGCTACCAAGTAGGTTGTGCCTTAGCGCAAGGCAATGGCAAAACATATTTAGCTTGTCATTATGATCCTGCTGGCAACTACGAGGGTGAAGCACCTTATTAACGTGCCAACTTCTGCTTCATTTTATGCGCCATCACTTGTGTCAATGCTTGTAATAAATCCTGCTGTTTGAGTGGTTTAACAATAAAGGCGTTCATGCCTGATGCCAAACCCTGTTGTTGATATTCTGCTAAGGCGTGTGCGCTTACCCCAAAAATCAAGACATCATTAAAACGATGCTGATTGATCCATGCTTTAATTTCTTTGGTTGCTGTATAACCATCCATTTTGGGCATTTCACAATCCATAAAAATCACATCAAAGTATTCAGGTTTGGCCATCACTTTGCTCAAGGCATCTTGGCCATCAACAGCAACTATTGGCTCAATCTGATATTTTTTGAGCATACCCACAATCACCATTTGATTGGTTGGATTATCTTCTGCAATCAATACATGCAAACCTGACAAATTTGGATAAACAAATGGCGTTTGGTTAGGTTCTATATGATGCTTTTTGATGGGTTGAATACCATGATATAACTGTACATAAAACCAAAACGTTGATCCTTGATTGGGAATACTTTTGACACCAATATCACCATTCATCAAACGAACCAATGAACGACTAATGGCTAATCCCAAACCCGTTCCACCATATTTGCGAGTAACAGATGAGTCGGCTTGGGAAAACGATTGAAATAAACGCTCACGTTGCTCGCTAGTAATACCAATGCCTGTATCCTCTACCTCAAATAAAATATATACCCCATCTTTACCTTTATCTTCACGTAATTTGGCGCGTAAAGTTACAGCACCTCTTTCGGTAAACTTATAAGCATTCCCCAACATATTAATGATAACTTGACGAATACGTGTTGGATCACCCACCATCCATTGGGGGACATCGCTTGCAATTTGGGTATAAATGGGCAATTCGCGCTCTTTGGCAGATACAGCAAATAACGAGGCACACTCTGTCAGTAGCTGATGAAGATTAAAATTCGTATTTTCGATGGCTAATTTACCAGCCTCAATTTTTGAATAATCTAAAATATCATTAATAATTCTTAATAACGCTTCACAAGACGCTTGAATGGTATTGATATAATGTTTTTGCTCATAATTTAAAGAGGTATCTGCCAACAATTGTGTCATGCCTATCATACCATTCATGGGTGTACGTACTTCATGACTCATATTAGCTAAAAATTCGCTTTTAGCTCTTGCAGCACTTTCAGCTTGTTGTTTTGCTCGTTCAGCTTCTTCTGTTTTTAATAATAATTCTTGGGTACGAACTTTAACCATACGATCTAATAAGCGATTAATTTCTTCTTGTTCTAAAATTTTGTCTTGCTGTGACTTTTCGCTTTGTTGTTGTAACAAACGCACTCTGTCACTTAATGCGGTATTTAAAATTAATAACGTAGTTATAGACCCCAATTGCGCGCCATAGGTTGTCCAAAAATTGACAGGTAAAATATCAAATGCCCGCAACACATTAACCATGCCGCCAACAACTACCCCACTCCAACCAATCGTAAAATACTTACCAATCCTATTTCCTTGTTGCCATACATATACACCTGTTGCATACATCACAGGAGCCGCAACAAAGGCGATAATCATGGCAACTTGAATAGCAAGGGTAAAAGGAAAAATAAAGGAGCCAATCAGTCCTATAAAAATTACAGCAATAAAAATAGAAATAATATTTAAATTTAAAAATTTTACAGATTTTATATCTAAAAAAGAAACTGTTAATACCAAACAGGCAAAAGAAAATAAACAAATAGCTAATGGCCTAATTCGTTTGGCTAATTCTGGTACTTCTCCCCAAAAATAAACTGACCCCATGCCATTTAAACTTAACTCGATTAATACATAACAGAATAAGACAACAACATAATAAAAATAGTTTTTATCGTTTAAAACAAAATATAAATATAGGTTATATAAAAGAATAATTAATACTGCCCCATAATACATACCAAACCAAAAACCCACATTTTGTTGCTCGGCACGAAAGGCATCATGAGTCATCACATCAAGCGCAATAATCATCGAATCGCGACTTTGCAACTTCATATATAATACTTGGCTATTTTGCTTATCAAGGGTAATAGGAAAGGCAAAACCTCGATCTTTAATATATCTTTTAGAAACTGGTAAACTATCTCCCGAAATATAAGTTTTATAATGACCATTTTCTGGCACATATAACTCAATATGATCCATCAGTGGATATTCAAAATAAACAATCCAATCTTTTTTTTGACTTTTATTATTTATAATAATTTTTACCCAATAAGCCGCTTGAGTAAAACCATAATTAGGAATAAAACCATTAGCTGTTTGCCAAATATTTTTATTTCTTTGCTCATCTCGCAAAATATCAGCCAATTGATACTCAAGACTATTATCAGCAAAATAATAAATTTGCTTACTAATGCTAAGACTCTCTGTTTTATCTGTGAGAACAATTTCTTGCGCAGACCAAGCACATATACTCAACATCATATTGAGCAGTAAACATAAAGTTTTATAGGCATCGTGCAAATTGATACGCAGCATTGATCAATTCTTCTTATTAAATATAGGACTTAGGCATTTCATCGAAAGCTTGTGTTGAGAAAAGTCGAAACAAGCACGTTTTGTAAGCATAAAACCGTTAAATGCGTACAAATAAACGATAACCGTGTAAGTCCTAAAGTAGTCTATTAGTGGCTAAAAACATGGCCTTTAAGGCATAAGCTATTGTATAGTTAAGCCCAATTTAAACTTATTGTACATAATATATTCACCACATGTCTCAAGCTAATTTAACGCGTTATGCGTGGCTATCCATTGCCACTGCTTTTTTTACCTTAGGTCTCAAAATAGTTGCCTATTGGATGACAAACTCTGTGGGTATGTTATCTGATGCTATTGAGTCTATTGTTAATGTTGGTGCGGCGGTCATGGCTTTAACCATGCTTAATATTGCCGCTCGTCCTGCGGATGATGACCATGCCTTTGGCCATAGTAAAGCCGAGTATTTTTCGAGTGGTTTTGAGGGGGCATTAATTTTTGTTGCCGCAATTAGTATTATTGGTGCAGCATGGCCACGTCTATTTCACCCACAACCCATAGAAGCCTTTAACTGGGGCTTTGCGGTTTCACTATTAGCATCTGCATTTAATTTAATCACCTCGCTTATTTTATTCAAAGCAGCAAAAAAATATAACTCTATTACCCTAGAAGCCGATGCACACCATTTAATGACCGATGTATGGACATCCATTGGCGTATTAATTGCGATCATTGCCATTGCGCTAACAGGTTGGTACGTTTTAGATGCCTTGATTGCCATTGCCGTTGCTTTGAATATTTTATGGACGGGTTGGAGTTTATTATATCGCTCAGTCGCAGGTTTAATGGATGCAGCGTTGCCTTATGCCGAAGTGGAACAGATTAAACATATTTTAGATAATTACAGTCATGAACATGGAATTATTTATCAAAATTTAAAAACCCGCCAAGCAGGTGCACGTAAATTCATTTCTGTACACATCTTAGTGAATGGCAATTGGTCGGTGCAACAAGGCCATGATTTAGTAGATATAATTGAAACTGATATTGAACAACAAATCCAAGGTTGTCATGTACTTACGCATTTAGAACCGATTGAAGCACCGTCCAAGCATCATTTTTAGTTTATTTATGCCCACCGCCACCATAAGACCATCCACCACTACTGCTGCCACTACTCCAGCTACGGCTGGAGCTAGAAGAGCTACCACCACTAGAGCTAGTTGATAAATTGATGGACGTGGTAATAAAAATAATAATAATTGCCCACAATACATAGTTGGTTTGCGTCATATTACGTCCCCATGGCCAAAAACCATAACACCGCACTGGCAATTAAGGTCAGAATCAAACTACCAGAACCAAAAATAATAATTGGTAAATTAATTAGCCATAAAATCACAATAAAAAACTTAAATAAGCCTTTTTTATCATACAGTTGATGTGTTGCTGCTTGGGCAAGTGTTTTATTAAACCATTTTTCGACCAAAGCTTTAGGCACTTTTTGCGCCAAGCTCCAAGTTACTTCTTGGGCAGTCTTTTCGGCACTGATTTTTTGCTCATTAGCTTGGTAGTCGGTAATTTCGGTAATATCACCCACTTTGACTCGCCAATTAAACGCGCCTGCGGCATAGCCCACTTTGGCACGATATGTCCACAGTTTTTTCCATGTTTTACCTTGATAACGCAAATTATCTCGACTGTTATCAGGCATTTCGTTGAGAACTTTAACCTTTTCCCAACCATCACTACTTTCTACTAACCACAAAAAGCCTTTATCTGCGTTGTATAACAGATACTCCGTCCACGGCATGGTTGAGTAATCGTCCATTTCAGCGGCTTGCAATAACCCAATAATGGTATATTGCACGCCATCTATATTGCCAAGATCACCTAACTTTAAATTCGTTTGTTTATAACTTTGCTGTTGGTGCTTTTCGACCACAATCGCTTTGCTTTCGGTTAATTCGACATTAGCACTACAGGCAGGACAAACGATATGTTTAAATTCTTGATTGGCATAAGGAATTTGCGTGCCACAGCTTGGGCAGTCCAACGCCTGCATTTGGCCTTTAATGCGGCCTGCACTTTCATGAATCGCGTCTTGGTCACGCAATAATTGACATTGTAATTGATCTAATTCAACGGCTTTACCGACATAGCGTTGCGGTGGAACACCATCAGAATAATCTAAGGTTAAAAAATTATCTTTAATTCTAAAATCGGCGGTTTGGGTTTTCCAACCTTTACCGACTTTAAACGGTAATTCGCCTTGCCCACCTGTACAACGAGCAGTACGTACATCAGTGGCTGAATACAGGCGATATTTGCTTAATGGTCGTAAACTTTCAAAGGCTGGTGCATCATTGGCCACACCATCGGCAAAGGTAAACACATACTGGCCAGAGGCTTCGGACAGCCAACCTTCTTTCCCATTATCAAAAAAGGTGTACCATTCGTTCCACAAACCATCGTCATATTTGAGCTGAATCCGTCCCAATACCGTAAAGGCTTGGTTTTGGTAAATACCTGTTGTACCAATTTGTAATGGGCTATAGTCCTCCAAAATACTGGCCATTTTGCCAATATCTTTGACACTATCGGCATCTTTTAACACCGTGGTTTGGCAATAGTCACACACCGCCATCACGGATGCAGGTGATTTAAACGGTACATCCGCACCACAACTGGGACAAAAAGCTTTAAACATAAGCGGTCGGGTTTCCTTTTAAAATATTCCCTCCCCTAATTTAGGGGAGGGTTAGGGTGGGGTTGCTTATACCCCTCACCCCTGCCCTCTCCCCAAAGGGGCGAGGGAGCTTAATGCGAAAGATTGTCGCTCAATCATTTGCCAACGATGTTGCTGAGGTTGTAATTGCTCAATTAAATAGGCAATCGCTAATTGTGGCTGGGCTTGACCACACATAAACACATCTAAGGCTGCATAGGCATATTCTGGCCACGTATGAATGGTGATATGCGACTCTTGCAACACCAACACACCCGTTACACCTTGCCCCTCGCCAAAGTGATGCAAATGAGCAAAGACAATATGCGCCTGTGCCTGCTGTGCGGCTTGGCGCAATATCGGTTCCAGTTGCTCGGGGTTGGCCAACAAGCTTGGCTCTACCCCATCACACTCCAGTAAATAGTGTTGTCCTAGGGGTTTCATCCCATCAACTTCTTCAACACATCGGCTTTAGCAGTATCATAATCGGCTTGGCTGATTAAGCCTTTATCTAATAAACCTTTCAGTTTTTCTAATTTAGCGGTTGGATCATCACTGGCTGGTGCAGCAGAGGCTGTTTGTTCACCCAATACTGATTGTGCCACCGCAGCAGGATTAAAGGCTTTATTCATTGCCCCTGCCATCGCTTGTCCCATTGCCATGCCTGCAGCCATACTCGCGCCTACACCTGCCATTCCGCCTTCATTTTGTGCGGCTAAAGGAATCGCATTGGCGGTTTGATATTGGGTGTATTTGTTTAAATCGCCCATCATGCCCATCGAAATGCGGGTATCTATGGCTTTTTGCAATTCTTCGGGTAAAGACACATTTTCCACAACAAAATTGTCTAGCTCTACACCATAATTAACAAATAACGGTTTTAACACTTCTTTAATTTTGTCCGCCATTAAACCTTGGTTGGCGGCCATATCCAAAAATGGTACACCCGAACTGGCCATTGCCGTGCTGATATTAGCAACAATCAGGTTACGCAATTGTGGTTCTAATTGTTCGGCGGTATAAGTGCTGTTTGCGCCTGTAATACTGGTATAAAACTTTTGGGCATCAGTGAGTTTATAAGAGTACATACCAAAAGCACGCAAACGTACCATGCCAAAATCGCTATCACGAATGGTAATGGGTTGAGGAGTACCCCATTTGCGGCCTAACTGTAAACGGGTGCTCACAAAATACACATCCGATTTAAACGGCGAGGCAAACAACTTATCCCAATTTTTTAAGTTGGTTAACACTGGTAAGGTACGAGTTTCGAGTTTGTATAAGCCTGCGGTAAATACGTCAGCGACTTGGCCTTCATTGACAAAAATTGCTATTTGACCATCACGCACCGTCAGTTGTGCGCCATATTGAATTTCGTTGTCAGTAAACGGAAAACGCCACATTAATTGGCCATCTGGTTGATTGTCCCATTCAATGACATCAACAAATTGCTTGGCAACAAATGAAAATAAACCCATGTTAAGACTCCTGTTTGTTTTTGGGATGCCAATGTGTTTAAGACAAACACGCCGCATTAATAATACCAAAAGTTAAAGACACACCACCCAATAATGCACCCATCGCCACATTATTGTTATCTAATTCATTATGGATTTCGGGCATAATTCGAGACACCAAAGCATACACCAACAATTGCACCGCCATTGCTGCACTTGCCCAGCCTGCAAACGCCACTAAATTATCGTTATGCATAATACTTGAGGCTAAGGTCAAGGAAAAACCCAATAATGCACCCACAAAACTACAAGCCGCAGCCGTTTGGCCTTCACGAATCATTTTTAATTCATCATAAGGGGTAATTTTGGTATAAATCAGCGAAAACACACCCATCATCGCCAAACTCGCTAATAAATAGATAATATAGTTATAAATATACGTTGATAACATCGTGTCGTTTCCTTCGAAAACTGTTTAAGGTTATTATGCCGCACTTCTAACTTATCGCCTATAAAAATTGTTATGCTCGACCGTACCCTTATTTTTTCTGTTTTTGTCGTTGCTTCTTGTGGCTTAGCCTATGAGCTCATTACTGCGGCCTTAGCCAGTTATTTATTAGGCGATTCGATTTTACAGTTTTCTACAATTATTGGCTGTTATTTATTTGCCATGGGCATTGGCTCACACCTAGCGCAATATGTGCCCGAAGATAAAGTATTAGACCGCTTTATCGAAATTGAACTATTAGTCGGTTTAATTGGGGGTTTATCGGCAACATTGCTATTTGTGATTTTTGCATGGTTGTCGATGCCGTTTAGAACAGTGTTGTATGCCCTTGTATTAATTATTGGCATGTTGGTGGGCATGGAAATTCCGCTAGTGATGCGCATTCTTAACCAACATAAAGCCGAATTTAGTGCGCTAATCAGTCGAGTGTTAACCTTTGATTATTTGGGTGCCTTAGCGGTTTCACTACTCTTTCCACTCATTTTAGCGCCTAAACTTGGCTTGGCGCGTAGTGCATTATTGTTTGGTATTAGTAATGCCGCCGTAGCCGCATGGACAATTTACAGGTTTAAAGATCAATTACAGTCGGTTTCTCGGCAGCGTAATCGGGCGATTTTAAGTTTAGGTTTTTTAGTGTTAGGGTTTGTTGGCAGTGATAAATTAGTCTCTTGGTCAGAGCAACAAATTTTTGCCGACCCGATTATTCATGCCCAAAGCACACCGTACCAACGTTTAATTGTTACCCGTTGGCAAGATGACTTGCGCTTATATATTAATGGCAATTTGCAATTTTCTAGCCGAGATGAATACCGCTACCACGAAGCCTTGGTACACCCTGCCTTAGCGACACGACCACAAGCAAAAACAGTATTAGTGCTAGGTGGCGGTGATGGTTTGGCTGTACGTGAGATTTTGCGTTATCCACACATTGAACACGTCACCTTAGTCGATTTAGACCCTGCGATGACCAGTTTATTTAGCACCAATGCCGAACTCACCAAACTTAATCACAGTGCTTTACTAAATAAAAAAGTCACCGTGATAAATGCCGATGCAGGTCATTGGTTAGAACAACAGCAGCAACCATTTGATGTGATTATTGCCGACCTGCCAGACCCTTCTAACTTTGGTTTAGGCAAATTATATTCTGTACCCATGTACCGATTAGTCAAACAACATTTAAAACCTAATGGCTTGTTTGTGGTGCAATCCACCTCGCCTTTTTTTGCCCGCCAATCGTTTTGGTGTATTGATACTACCTTAAAAGAAGCAGGATTTTTTACCTATCCCTATCATATCTTAGTACCGTCTTTTGGCGAATGGGGTTATGTGTTGGCCGACTTAACAGGCAATTATCAACCGCCACAACAGTACAGCCTGCCAATGAAGTTTTTAGATGCTGCCAGTACCGCGCTAATGTTTCAATTTCCACCCGATATGCAGCCAGTTAAGGTAGAAGCTAATAGACTCAATAATCAAATGCTCGTCCATTATTTTGAGCAAGATTGGTCACGAGTGATTCGATGAAACGGCGGCAGTTTATTACAGGCACAGCCGCCAGTTTATTAACCGCCTGCCAAGATTATGGCTCATGGCTTGATGTGCCACCGTGGTTGCCGATTAAGGTTTTAAAACCTGCCATGCAGCAAGGACATTATCTACGTCAACTCAAGCAATTACCTGCTGCTCAAGGTCAGCGTCGTATTGACACGTTGATTATTGGCAGTGGCATAGCTGGCTTAACGGCGGCATGGCGCTTACAACAGCAAGGTTATCACGACTTTTTATTGCTGATTGGCGGTGAACGTTTTGGTAACGCCAATGCAGGACAATGGCAAGATGTGCCTTATCCACGAGGCGGCCATTATTTACCTTTGCCTACCCTAGAGTCTACCCATATTCGGGAAATGTTGGCTGCGTGGCAAATTATTGAAAAAGATGCTTTTAGCCTGCGACCTACTTATGATGAGCTATCTTTAGTCCATGCATCTGATGAGCGTATTTTAATAAACCAACAATGGCACGATGGTTTATTAGCACACCCCAATAAAAACAGCCAAGACCAACAACAACGATTTTTTCAGCTCATGAATGACTATCAACAACAACATGGCAATGACGGCAAGCCTGTTTTTACCATTCCACTTGCCAGTTGTTCGATGGATGATACATGGCGAGCTTTAGATAACTTAACTTTTGCTCAATGGCTAAAACAACAAGGTTTTAACGATGCTGCCTTAGGTTGGTATATAGACTATGCCTGTAAAGATGATTATGGCTTAGATAGCCAACAGATTTCGGCATGGGCAGGCATTCATTATTTTGCTAGTCGTCATGGCTTAGCGGCTAATGCTAGCGATAACACCGTATTAACGTGGCCTGAAGGTTTACAGCATCTTGCCGCAAAAATGCTACCGCGTCAGCAGCAGCTAGTTAATGGTTTTGCGCTCAATATTCAAGAACAAAAAGATGGCGTAAATGTGTTGTATTTGGATACGACATCAAACAAAATTTTTAACATCAAGGCGCAACAAGTTATTTGTGCCATGCCTTTACACGTCACCAAACATTTACTGCCTCAACTCAAAAGTGATGGCATAAACTGGCAACAAGATATGCCTGTTCATGCGCCGTGGTTGGTGAGTAACTTTTATGTAGATAAATTTCCGCAAGAGCTAAAAGGCCATAGTTTAGCTTGGGATAATGTGGTTTATGGTAGTCCACACTTGGGTTATGTAGTTGCCACCCATCAATGGTTACGTGCAGCTAAACCGCAATACACCGTGTTTACTGCTTATCATGCTTTTAATTCGCCAAGCACCGCCACTCGTCAATGGCTAAGCACTGCAACCACGAGCGAACTCCTAGACATCGGTATTGCTGATTTAAAAACCGCTTACGGTACACAGTTATGGACAAGCGTTAAAGGTGTGGAGTTATGTGTACGAGGTCATGCAATGGCTGCGCCTACTGTTGGCTTTTTAACCAACAAAAGCCGTCAATATTTACAACAAGCCGATGGCAAAGTGTTGTTTGCCCATAGTGATTTGTCGGGCTATTCGATTTTTGAGGAAGCCGCTTGGTGGGGTTGGCAAGCGGCGAATAAGATTATTGCTTAAAAACTCATAGCAAATAAACAAGCATCAACACAACTAAGATACTCGCAATAGCAATCATCATCAAATTAGTATTTTGATAACTTGCCAAAGCCATACTATTTCCATCAACCCAAATATCTTCTTGATTAGCTTCATCTGCTTTTTGCAACATTTCCACCAAATTAGCAGTCATTTGGTCGTTAAATTTATAAGGATCAAACTTGGTAATGCCATACTGACGTAAAAAGCTTCTTACCTCATTATCAATGGTTGCATACTTCATTTCCCAGCTACTAAAACCAGAACTTACTATGGGTTGGTAGCTCAATATTTTTAAATCTTGATGACGACTATCCTTTAATAACTTTCCAAATAATAAATCTATTTGTTCTTTCTTACCTTCCAAACACTGAAAAAAACAACCATTACCATAATATAGCGCACCTACTAAACCTGCTTTTTTGTTAGATTCGCGCGCTGTATTTAAGATTTGTGCAATATTACCATCAACACCACCCTCATTAAGAAACGGCTTAAAGGTTGAACGACTCGCATAAGTTAGTCTATATAATGGCTGAGTTGACATAAATCACCTTTGTTTGTTTAAAGCTAACTAGCTTGTTAGATTTTTGTATAGTACAAAAACAATATTGACATATAATTTTCATGGATTTAGTTATACAAAATATGGACAAAAACATTTTGTAGATAAAACAATAAATTAATACGACCAATGGTTAATCGTGTATTTTTAGGTGGGTAAATTTAGTTTTTTGATAACCGTCTATTTTTTCAATCTAACCACAGCACATCTTGTCTTTATCCATCAAATAATTGGCATTATTTCCAAAGAGCAACATACTATTTCTCTATAAGATAACAACATAAACTTTTAGAAGAGAAAGATCATGCCTTACGCGCTTAGTCCTTTAGCCAAAGAACTCAAACACTTAGAACAACACGGCGACTATTTGGCCGTTATCAAATTGGTTAGAGAGCAATTAGCACAAAACAAGCGAACTTTTGCCGATCCTTATGTCAAAGAATGGATTGGCAAACGCTGGCGTAATCTGTTTATTCAAGCGGCTGTACACGACAAACACGCAGTAAAAGTAGCGACTAAAAAACTTGGTTTAGGTAAAGACAAACGTTGTGCCGAACAAAAAATTGCTGAACGTTTTTTAAAAGGTGACACCCATTTAACTGAATGGCAATTAAATATGCCCACTGTGCAAGCCAGTATGCAAATTGATGACACATTGGTTTTTTGTCCCGGCTTTATTAATGGTTTATTGCCTGCTCATGCTTTTTCGGCAGAGTTTCCACAGTTAGAAGAAGAATATGGTTGGAAGATTTTTCAGGCCGATCTTCATCCTGTTCGTAGTTGCGAAGCCAATCAAGCCGATTTATTAGCCGCGATTTTAGAAGGCAAAGGATTTAAATCTAATCCAGGTGCAGCAAGCGACCAATTCCGTACCCCAAATGCACCTGATAAAGTATTTTTAATGGGTTATAGCAAAGGCGCACCTGATATTTTAAGCACCTTAGCGCAACATCACGATAAGTTAGATGGCAAAGTACAATGTGTGGTGACATGGGCTGGTGCGATTGGCGGCTCATACATGGCCGATAACTTTTATGAACTCATTAAGAATGCTGACACCGATTTGTTAACAGGTCGTTTGCATGACTTTTTGCAATTATTAGCCCCACAAATTACCCGCAAAGGCTCTTTACGCCGTTTGGATGAATATGACATCAAAGGTGCAGTACACAGCTTAACCACGCATGCACGTAATGAATTTTATAAACAATATCATCAATTATTAGATGATTTAAACATTCCGATTATTAATATTACTGCGGCCACCACTGCCCTCGAAGTGCCGACTTTCCAAATGGCGGACTGCCTAAACCTAACTCGTTATGACGGCAATAACGATATGCAAGTCACGCAAGAGCAAGCAAAATTCAAAATTCCAATGGCAGCCCATGCTGCAATGTTACATGGCCATCATTGGGATATTTCTTATCCACCTTTCCCTCGTGCGATTCGCATGACTTCACCTAATTTGGATCATCCCTTCCCACGCAAAGCCGCTATTATTGCTATTTATCAACTATTGGCCGAGTTGGGTTTGATTAACTAATTTAAAAAGGGCAAGCACAAAGCTTGCCCCTACAATAAAAATCTTGCTTTAGATTCTGTGCAGCCAAGATGTTCTGTGTTAAGTTCTGAATGAGGCTTTTTAATCAGCCATACTCGCTTTTATTATTATTAGTACACACATGAATATCAACCGCCCACACTTACTTCGTTCAACGACAGGTCTTGTCGTCATCGCTTTATGTGTTGTCGCGAGTATTACTGTTATCTTAGCCTTTCAACCCTATATTCAACATGAAAAACAACTGATCGAACAACATCAACATCAAAAAGCTGAATTGATTGCTGATGATCTTGATAATACATTTAATACGATTAGCCAACAGATTCTAAATTTAAGTATATTAAGTGCTAGTTATTCTAATAATCCCACTCTCTTAGAACAAACTCTTACCAATCTACTGCGTGCCTCTTCGCCAGAAAATATTTATGGTATGGGAATTTGGTTTAAACAAGGACAATCGCCACATCCACGCTATCCACTTTATGGGCCTTATGCTTATTATCAAAACAAGAAAGTGACACTAACTTATGACTGGATGTCAGAAAGTTATAATTTTCAAAAACAGGAATGGTTTAAAATCATTTTATCTGGCCGAGGTCAACAACAATGCACTAATCCCTATTTAGATAATGGTGTAATGTATATCAGTTGTGGGCGTAGTTTTCCGTTATACAGTGATGCTAAAGGTATTGTGTCGATTGATATAGTCCTCCCACAACTTGAGGAGCTATTAAAAAAATACAGTACTAATCAACAAGAAATCATTCTTATTAGTGACAGTAAAAACCAACACTTAATTGCATATCCTCATAGCCAAGCTTTATTAAAACAATTCAAACAAGCTAAAAGCATTTTGGATATTAAAATTAGCGATATTTTACCAACTAAAAACCAAAAACAATGGATTATCTTAGAAAAGAAACTCAATATGGGTTGGTCTATTCAAGTTTTAAGCCGAAAAACGTGGATTGAACGTGAAGTAAATGCACTTAACCAACGTTTATATATGTGGTTATTATTTATTTGGTTAGCAGGCGTTTTAATTGATAGTTTTTGGATGTATAGCACCAAACGGATTCGTAATGCCTTAAACAGCTCTGTTGTTTGGCGTAACGCCTTAAGTGATGTGATTCCAACAGGCATTTTTTCGGCCAATTTTGATGGTCAAATTACATGGGCTAACCCCGTTTTTTCTAAATTAACCTATCAAGATAAATTCCCTGCCCCCTTGATTGATATTATTTGTTTTGAACATCAACCCAAATTTAGACTTTTTTGGCATCGCTTTTGTACCGAAGGCAAAGTTTCGGCCACTGAGTTTAAACTACGAATGGGTACACAAAAATGGGTATCCTTACGTTTGGCTCTCGCCTCTGAACATAATTTAGATACGCCAACTATTGCAGGCGTATTAGATGATGTGAGTGAACGTCGCCGTCACGAACAAGAATTACGTCATGCTAAAGATCAAGCTGAAGAAGCCAATCGCAGTAAAGGTGAATTTTTAGCCATGATGAGCCATGAAATTCGTACTCCCATGAATGGCGTCATTGGCATGTCGAGCTTATTACTTGATACTCCACTCAATACCGAACAACGTGATTTTGCTGAGACCATTCAAAACTCTGCTAATATTTTATTAAAAATTATTAATGATATTTTAGATGTTTCAAGGATTGAAGCAGGCAAACTTCCTATTGAAAACTATGCTTTCCGTACGGAGTCACTCATTACAGAAGTCATTAATTTAATTATCCCCATTACCGAGCAAAAACATTTACCCCTATATAAAGATATACCCGAACACTTACCGCTCATGTTGGAAGGAGATGCTGACCGTATCAAACAGGTATTACTAAATCTGTTAAATAATGCCATTAAATTTACCGAAACAGGCTCCATCACGCTTAAAATTGAAATTAATCATTTAGACCAACAAAATGCCCACTTAACCTTTAATGTCATTGATACAGGTATTGGCTTAAGCGAGGAGCAACAACGACGTATTTTTCAACCGTTTACTCAAGCTGACAGCTCAACGACACGCCGTTATGGTGGCACAGGTTTAGGCTTAACTATCTGCCGTCACTTGGTTGAATTGATGGGTGGCGAAATTCATTGTGAAAGCCAATTAGGTCAGGGTTCACGTTTTTGGTTTAGATTGCCACTCAAAATTAGTCAGCAACAAACTATTAACCCTGAAAAAACTCAAATTAGTTTACCTACTTTTGCACAGCAATTTACCATTTTGGTGGTTGAAGACAACCCAGTCAATCAACAAGTTGTGTGTAAAATGCTACAAAAATTGGGTTTGCACTATGAAATAGCACAAAATGGTCGTGAAGCACTGATGCAACTGAGTAGCTCTAATTTGTTTGATTTAGTGCTGATGGACTGTCAAATGCCTGTCATGGATGGTTTTGAAGCAACCAAACGTTGGCGTAACCAAGAACAAGTATTAACTTTGCGTAGAATTCCTATTGTCGCACTGACAGCAAATGCCATGCAAGGCGATGAAGATCGATGTTTAGAAGCAGGAATGGATGCGCATTTAGCCAAACCAATTAACTTAGAAGCTTTAGCGACTGTGTTGGCTAAATGGTTAACTGTGTAAAACTATCCCTTCGACTCGGCTCAAGGAGCGGAATCGAAACCAAACTACTTAACCTGAGTTCGCGGTAAAAATTCCAGTTTTTAAAGGGGAGTCCCCTCTTTAGAGGGGATTTAGGGGTGTGTTAAGGCTAAAAACAGTGTTTTGCTGTCCATTTTAACCCACCCCTAGCCCCTCCAAGGAGGGGAATTTCATCGTTGTAATTAAATAGATTCAATAAAAACGATAAGATAAAGCTCTCTTATCCCAAACTCAGGTTACTTAATATCGTAACCGCGTTCTTCGTGTGCAATTAAATCCAAGCCTTCACGCTCTTCATCTTCATTAACACGTAAACCACTGGTTATAATTGAAGTTAATTTGAGTAAAACCCACGTTAAAATCGCAGTATATAAACCAATCACCACAATACCAGTCACTTGGATAGATAACTGACTAGCAATACTATCGTGACCAGCAGCATAACCTAAACCCGAAAAAATACCTAAGTTTGGGCTACAAAAAATACCAGCCAAGAAAGTCCCTAAAATACCACCTACACCATGCACAGGAAACACATCTAAAGAGTCGTCAATTTTGAGGATCTTTTTGATAAGTTGGGTCATAAAAAAGCAAATTAGTCCTGCTAAAATGCCAACAACTAATGCACCTGCTGGACCAACAACACCTGCCGCACCTGTAATCGTACCTAAACCTGCTACCATACCAGTCACAATACCCAAACCAGACGGTTTACCAAATTTAATCCATTCACAAGCCATCCATGTTAATGCCCCTGCCGAAGCAGCAATATGAGTCACAAACAACGCCATACCTGCCGCACCATTAGCAGCCAACGCCGAGCCTGCATTAAAACCATACCAACCCACCCACAACATACCTGCACCAGTAATGGTCATCGTTAAATTGTGTGGAGGCATTGCCACTTTGCCAAAACCTTTACGCTCACCTAAGACTAAAGCACACACTAAAGCCGCAACACCTGCGGTAATATGCACCACTGTGCCACCAGCAAAGTCAATTAAGCCATTTTTAAAAAAATAACCACCACCCCACACCCAGTGAGCAACAGGCACATACACAGCGAAAGTCCACAAGGCACTAAACACTAATACTGAGGAAAACTTCATCCGTTCGGCAAATGCACCAATAATCAAGGCAGGCGTAATAATAGCAAAGGTCATTTGAAAGGCTGCAAACACCACTTCGGGAATATCACCCGTCATGTTTTCTTTACCCAAGCCAGCCATCAAAATGCGTGATGTACCACCTAACCAATCATTTGCACTACCACCATCGGTAAATGCTAAAGAATAAAAACCGATTAACCACAACAAACTAATCATTGCGGCAATCGCAAAACATTGCACTAAAATGGACAAAACGTTTTTACTGCGGACTAAACCACCATAAAACAACGCTAAACCTGGTAAGGACATAAAAAGGACTAAAGCGGTTGCTGTTAATATCCATGCAGTATTTCCACTATTTACTGGCATATCAGCAGCAAAAACAGTCGGAGCAAGACACAACAATGTGGCTCCAATTACTCTTGGAAACATAATCATCTCAAAGAAAATAGGACAAATTTATTGGTTAAGATGCAGGCTTACGCGGTTAAACCTAAAAGCCATAATCCCTTGCCAACAGCAACAAGGAGCATCTTTTATCAGCACATGATGTTAAACAGGGTCTTTTTACCGAAAAACCCATGAACTGAAAGATTTATGATGAATGTTAGACAATATCTACCAAGACAACTTCTTAGATGGCAGACTCGTTAGTTTCACCTGTACGAATACGCACAACTTGCAATAAATCAGTCACAAAAATCTTACCATCACCAATTTTGCCAGTACCTGCAGCTTTGCAAATGACCTCAATCACGCGGTCAACATCAGCTTCTTTAACCGCTAAGTCCAAGCGAACTTTTGGCACAAAATCAACCACATATTCAGCACCACGATACAACTCAGTATGGCCTTTTTGACGACCAAAACCTTTAACTTCAGTCACCGTTAAACCAGTCACGCCAATATCAGACAATGCTTCACGCACATCATCTAATTTAAACGGCTTAATTACCGCACTCACCATTTTCATTTTTACAAACCCCTATCAAAAAAAAACCCTAGATAATCTAAAACGCTATCAATAGATAGTGCCTTAAACCAACTAGGGTCGATATTGTAACTTAGGTCTTAAGTTTTGCGTTATTCTTAGTGTATTTTTTGCACTAAAAATTTGCTAACCAAACTCAAAAATCTAAATTACAATCTATGACAATCTAAATTGTCGATTAGTAGCGGTCACCACGACCACCGCCGTAACCATCACGGTCACGACCGCCACCAAAGCCGCCGCCGCCATCACGACGACCACCGCCAAAACCACCGCCGCCGCCATCACGACGACCGCCACCGAAACCACCGCGACCACCTTCACGACGAGCGCCTTCTTCTTTTGGACGAGCTTCGTTAACGGTTAATGTACGACCAGCCATTTCTTTACCGTGTAATGCGCTGATTGCAGTTTGTGCTTCTTGGTCAGTACCCATCTCTACAAAACCAAAACCTTTAGAACGGCCTGTTTCGCGATCCATAACAACCATCGCAGAACGAACAGCACCATGAGCAGAGAAAGCTTGCTCTAAATCGGCATTGCTTACGCCATAGCTTAAGTTGCCAACATATAATTTATTGCCCATGAAAGGGACTCCTCAAAGAACGATAACTCTGGGTTTATATTTTGACTTGCAAATTTTTTATAAACCCTAAACAAACACCACAAACCAGATCAGACCGACACATTGCACAAAAACACAACCGAACGAGTCACGAAGCTACAGCTAGTGATTTTTCGAGTATAACCTACATATTGCCAATGTACGATAGTTACTTGAAAAAGTTATGGTGTTTTAAGCTACTTAGAGAAGACTGGTTACAATTTAATCAGGCTTTTTGGGTCTAACGATATAAACCAACCACCTGTCCTTGCACCATCATGCCCAAAAATGGGGTATTAAGTCCTGCTGACATTAAATTTTCAGGTGCAATAGACCATGTTTTTTCGAGATCAACAATCACGACACCTCCACCGAGTTGTAATGCACCTGCTTCGATACCTAAAATTTTGGCTGGATTAATGGTTAAAGCACGCCATAACACATCTTCGGTTAATACTCCGTCACGCACTAATTTTAAACCTAAGGGCAAAACTGTTTCTAAAGCAGAGATACCAGCTTCAGTGGCAGGAAATGGTGCTAACTTGGCTGCTGCATTTAAGGGTTGATGGTGTGAACAAATCGCATCAATCACACCCGACTGTACTGCCGCACATAAGGCCAAACGATCTTCTTCACTACGTAACGGCGGACGGACATGTGCCAAACTATTAAAACCATCAATGGCCGCATCAGTTAAATGTAATTGGTGCATTGCCACATCCGCCGTGATATTTAAACCACGTGCTTTGGCAATACGAATTAATTCAACCGAACCTTTGCAAGATAATTGGCTAAAGTGAGCTTTAACGCCTGTTTCTTCGACTAATAATAGCTGTTTGGCTAAAGCAACTGTTTCAGCAACACTAGGAATAGCAGGTAAACCTAAACGTGATGCAGTAAAACCATCATGAGCACAACCATTGGCCAAACTGGGTTCTTCAGGATAAAAGAACACCGTTAACTCTAAAGAGGCTGCGTATTCTAAACAACGTAATAAAGTTTCATCATTAGCCAAACCATGACGCGCATTAGTCACCGCAATACAACCAGCTTGACTTAAAGCAAACATATTGGCGGGTTGTTTGCCGTCTAAACCTTTGGTTAATGCTCCCATAGGATAAACATTGACCTGATTAGCTTGCTGATTTTTCTCTAAAATTTGCGCAACAATAGCAGCATTATCAATCACTAATTTGCTATTTGGTGGCAAGACAACATGAGCAAAACCAGCTTTAGCGGCTGCTTTAGTTTCACTAGCAATCGAACCGTGTTGTTTTTCGCCTTCACGCAAACTGGCACACAAATCGACAAAAGCAGGCAAAATCAAACAACCTGTGACATTTTGCACCTGTTGATGAGGCATGGCACGTGCTTCTGAACCAAAAGCCACCATACGACCATTTTCAACCAACACATCCATCACACGATCTAAATTGCTGGCAACATCAACAACACGGCCGCCTTGGAGTAATACAGCTTGACTCATGATTAAATTTCCCCACGTGCTGTTACTTGACCTTGCATGGTGAGGGCTAAAACTGCCATCCGCACTGCAATGCCATAATTGACCTGTTTTAAAATTAACGATTGATGACCATCTGCTACTTCAGAGGCGATTTCTACCCCACGATTAATTGGGCCAGGGTGCATGACAATGGCATTTGGTTTGGCATAGGCAAGTTTTTGTGGGGTTAAACCATATAAAGCATAAAACTCTTCTGGACTGGCTAATAAGGGTGACTCCATACGCTCATTTTGAATCCGTAATGCAATTACTACATCTGCCCCCTCTAAGCCTTGCTCTAAACGCTCATACAACTTGATACCGAGTTGTTGAAAGTCTTTGGGCTGCAAGGTGCGAGGTGCAATCACACGAATTTCTTTTGCACCCAAGGTTTGCAATGCATAAATTTCTGAACGCGCCACGCGTGAATGACGCACATCACCAATAATCGCTACCGTTAACTGACTAAAATCGCCTGCATGACGGCGAATGGTTAACATATCCAACATACCTTGTGTGGGATGATTGTGCCGACCATCGCCTGCATTAATCACCGCGACTTTTGGTGTCACTTGGCTGGCAATAAAATGTGCTGCACCCGATTGTGAATGACGTACCACAAAAGCATCGGCAGTCATGGCTTCTAAATTCCACAACATATCCCGCAGCGTTTCGCCCTTACTATTAGAGGACTTGGCAATATCAATATTGACCACATCGGCACTCAAGCGTTTAGCTGCCACGGCGAAAGTGGTTAAGGTGCGCGTAGAAGCCTCAAAAAATAGATTCATTACGGTGCGCCCTGCTAATAAGGGTTGATTAGTAATTGCACCATCTTGATCCAAAAACGATTCGGCAAAATCTAAAATCTCGGTTAATTGTTCACGATTTAAGCCTTCAGTGGTTAAAAAATGGCGAAGGCGACCTTGTGCATTAAGCTGTAAGCGGCTGGGCGTGTGGGCTGAGGACAAGTGCATAATAATTTACGGTGTTATAAGAAAGTTGGCGTGATTTTAGCAGAAAGAGAACCGTCTGTTGACGTTTTGAGTAAGCTCCGTTAAGAAACTATTTGTAGTAATAAAAGCACCAACATGCGCAAGAATGATTCACAAAATACTCATATACGTTACAATGACCTAATAAATAAAAAGGTGTTATGGCTTGTGTATCAACATAAGTCATTTGCTAGACGATATTTCAAGGCAAAAAGCCTTGCTTTTGTTGAGATGGATTATGGCTAAACGATTAAAACTCCTCGATTCTGGCTGGTTAATGATGGAAACTCCCGAAACGCCGATGCATGTTGGCGGTTTGATGTTGTTTCAATTACCCGAAAACGCACCTGATGATTATATGCAGTCTTTTTTTCAATACTTATTACAAGTAGATGATGTTTCTGCACCGTTTAATCAAAAATTGCAGCGCGTATTACCTTTTAACTTAGATGCTAGTTGGATTAAAGACGGCAATTTTGATATTGAATATCACGTTCGTCCGTCCGCCTTGCCCAAACCCGGCCGTATTCGTGAGTTATTAGCCTTAGTATCACGTTTACATGCCCAACGCATGGATCAACGCCGCCCAATGTGGGAGTGCTATTTAATCGAAGGCATTGAAGGTAATCGTTTTGCAATTTATAGCAAAATCCATCACTCAATGGTCGATGGTGTAGCAGCCACTCGCCTAATGCAATCACGTATGGCGCGTTCTGCCGATGAAGACTTACCTCCAATTTGGTCATCAGAATGGACAAAACGCTTACCCAAAAAGGAAAAGCGTAGTTTACCCATGCCTCCCTCACCCAAAGAAGCACTCCAAAGCTTTAGCAATGGCGCGGCTCAACTGGTTGATTTGTTAAAAACGCCACGCGAAAGTAATGCCAAAGCGTTATTTCAAGCCCCAAAAACCATTCTTAATCATCGGGTTACCCCTGCTAGACGTTTTGCCGCACAATCATGGCCAATGGAGCGAATTCGTACAGTAGCCAAAGGCTATCATGCCACGGTTAACGATATTGTCTTGGCCATGTGTGGTGGCTGTTTGCGTGATTACTTAAAAAGTTATGATGCCTTACCTGCCACACCTTTAGTTGCACAAGTACCTGTGTCGGTGCGTGCAGCTGATGCCAGTGATGATAATGGTAATGCGATTAGTGCGGTGCAAGTAACCTTGGGAACGGATATTGGCAATCCTGTTGATAGACTACGTGCCATTCAAGAGTCAATGCACGCGGCCAAAAATCGGCTATCACACATGGAAAAAGCCGATATTAATGCTTTTACCGTGTTGAGTAATTTGCCGTTAATGTTAGGCCAAGCCACAGGGTTGGCTGGCAGACGCACTACGATGTTTAATGTGGTGATTTCTAATGTACCCGGCCCGAAAGAGCCATTGTACATGCACGGTGCAAAAATGTTGGCTAACTATCCTGTGTCATTGATTTGGCATGGTTATGCGGTCAATATGACGGTTCATAGTTATGTGGACAGTTTAGACTTTGGCATTATTGCTTGTCGTGATACTGTGCCGCGTGTACAAAGAATGTTGGACTATTTGGAAGATGCGTTGGCCGCGTTGGAAAATCATTTACCAAAATAAAGCCCCCTCGCCCTAGCCCTCTCCTAATTAGGAGAGGGAACTTCATCGTTATGATAACCTGCATCACAAACCTAACGCATAAACCCTAATTCAAATACTTGAGGGCGTAGTTTGTCACTGAGTGTGTCATAGGCTGTTTTAAAGGCTTCAAAACTGACAGGTATTCCGTCTTTGCTACGCGCTTCTAAGGCTTTACGAATTTGATACCACCCCACATCGGCACGATTTAACTTTAACTCTTGGCGTGTATGGTGGTCATCTGTTTGGCTAAAATAGGTTTGCCACAATTTTTTGCCTTCGTTTAATACTGCTTTTGCTTCTGTGGATAATTTTTTGCCTTTAAGATATTGCACCATAAAATCCGATTCAAAACGCTCTGGCGCATTGACTTCGGTTTCGGTAAACGGAATAAAGTGATTAACGATTGACCATTTTTTGCCGTTCCAGTCTAAGTCGTTGGCACTTGCGGTTAAATTCTTTCCGTGAAATAACATCCATATTAAACAATCATTTTTAAACTCATCCGTTAATATCTCAGTTGGTTTTAAAAATTGGTCGTTATGATTTAGCCAAGTATGTTTAACTAATTGGCGCACAGAAAAAACAATAGCCGCTTGCCATAGATTATCAACAGTAACATAAACACCATTTCCAGTACTGAATACAGAAGATGTTATTGCTGTTTGTGTGGCTGCATTTTGCATATCATTGCTATTGCAATACATATAGGCAATTGCCGTATCAATCCACGAGGTTACTTTTGCATACTTTTCTTGTGGGGTGATTGCATTCTTTAATGG
>NZ_CALETI010000394.1 GCF_937920075.1 uncultured Agitococcus sp. | reverse complement strand
AGACCAAACATTAAAAAAACAACCCCTAACTCACCTAGCGTGCGAATTGTTTTTTCATCCGAAATAAATGGGATGGGACTGACGTATGGGCCGATAATAAGGCCCGCGATGATGTATCCCAAAACAACAGGTTGTTTTAAGCGATGGAAAAGCAATGTGACAAATCCTGCTACCAACATAATAATTGCAAGATCTTGTATAAATCCTTGGGCATGCATTAATTTATTTACTCCTATTAATAATGAGGCGGTGGCACTTCATCTGCTAAATCAGCAATATTTGATGGCTGTAATGATTTAAGTTGTTGATAAATTATTTTTATTTGCTCTTGTAGAATATCAATATGTTGCTGCTGTTCAACGACAATTTTGTTTAATGTTTCTAATAAATCCTCTTGAAACGCTTGCTTACATTCTAGCTCTGTCACTCGTTCAGCTAATAACTCTGTCATATTCTTTCCCCAAATGCGTGTTTATTTAGCAATCATGTCAAATTATTGCTACCATTATCTCTTTCTTAGATAAACCTTAGCAAACATTATGTCTTTATTATCTTTTCGTGCTGTTTCTCTCTCATTTGGTGGCCCTTTATTACTCAAAGCGGCTGATTTTAGTTTAGACCAAGGCGAAAGAGTCTGTATTTTGGGACGTAATGGTGAAGGTAAATCGAGCTTATTTAAATTATTAACAGGTGAAAATCAGCCTGATAGTGGCGAAATTACCCGCCAACAAGGTTTAGTGGTTGCCTCGTTATCTCAAGAAGTTCCCTCTGATTTAACGGGAGATGTATTTGATATTGTCGCCGCAGGTTTAGGAGAGGCTGCAACGTTGTTACAACGTTACCACCATTTAAGCCATGCCTGTGAATTAGGTGATAATCAAGCTTGCATGGAATTAGCAAACTTACAAAGTGACATGGATAGTCAAGACTGTTGGTCATTACAGCATAAAGTAGAACAAATTCTTAATCGGATGGAATTAGATGGCAATGCTTCCCTTGAATCATTGTCGGGGGGTCGTAAACGCCGTGTTATGTTAGCGCGTGCCTTAGTACAAGAACCCAATATTTTATTATTAGATGAACCGACTAACCATTTAGACGTTAGCAGTATTCAGTGGCTAGAAAATTTTTTGGCTAGCTATACAGGTACGGTATTATTTATTAGCCATGATCGAGCTTTTATTGAGCGGATTGCGACTCGTATTGTTGAATTAGATCGTGGCATTTTGAGAAGCTTTAACGGCGGCTATCAACAATACTTAGTCGAAAAACCACAACTTTTAGAAGCAGAAGCTAAACAGAATGCTGTTTTTGATAAAAAACTCGCCGAAGAAGAAGTATGGATTCGTCAAGGCATCAAAGCACGTCGTACTCGTAATGAAGGTCGAGTACGCGCCTTAATTGAATTACGACGTGAACGTGTTGCCCGCCGTGAGCGTGTGGGTAATGCCCAAATACAAATTCAAGAAGCCGAAAAATCGGGTAAATTAGTTTTTGATATTAAAAACCTCACCGTAAAAGCTGGTGATAAAACCTTAGTTAAAGATTTTACGGCGATGGTTATGCGTGGCGACAAAATTGGTTTATTGGGTGAAAATGGCGTTGGTAAAACCAGTTTAATTCGGGTGTTATTAGGTGAAAACCCTCCTAGCGCAGGTACAGTTCATTTAGGCACAAAAATCGAAGTGGCTTATTTTGACCAATTACGCAATCAATTAGACGAAGAAAAAACCGTTTTAGATAATATTGCTCATGGCTCTGAATTTTTAGAAATTAATGGCGAACGTAAACACGCGTTAAGTTATTTACAAGACTTCTTATTTTCGGCTCAACGCGCTCGCACACCTGTAAAAGCTTTATCGGGTGGTGAACGTAATCGTGTATTGTTAGCTCGTTTATTTAGTCGGCCATCTAATGTATTGGTGATGGACGAACCTACCAATGATTTAGACATTGAAACCTTAGAATTACTGGAAGAACGTCTTGCTGCTTATCAGGGAACCTTATTATTAATTAGCCATGATCGTGCCTTTTTGGATAATGTGGTCACCGATACATGGGCGTTTATGGGCGATGCGGTGGTAGAAGAATTTGTTGGTGGTTATCAAGATTGGTTAAGACAAACAGAAAATCGTCGTGTTAAAACCAACAACAAAACAACAAATACTATGGAAAAAACAGAATCTGCCAAGCCTGTCTTACAAAACAAAGAAAAACCGACAAACATAAAACGTAAACTAAGTTACAATGAGCAACGTGAATTAGAAGCCCTACCCTCAAAAATTGCGGCTTTAGAACAAGAACAACAGTTATTACAAGACAAGCTCAACGATAGTAACTTTTATGTCAACTCAGCTCAAGAAGCCGTGTTGGCAAGTCAGCGTTTAGCTACCATTGATGAGGAATTATTAACGTTGCTCGAGCGTTGGACAGAATTAGAGTCCTAAACTTGATTTAATGACAGTAAAATTGCAACTTTTCTATGTAGTTCATGTATTTTTAGCAACATAAACTCGCTAATAGCGGTTAAAATGACCGCCAATATAGAACTGAAGGATTGCACACTAAATGCTTTTTGCACCTTAGTGGACATAATAGAAAAACAGCAATCCTAATTATGTAGGTATTGTGAGGAGAATAGAATGAAACGCGGATGGCTTGGCTCAGCATTAGTTGCCAGTATCATGTTAACGGGTTGCGCCCATCAAAACCCTGCTGCACAAATGCAAGCTTTTTATCATGCCCCTTCTAATGCTTATAGTTTAAGCCTAAGTAGCCCAGCTTTTATTGGTCAAGTAAATATGACCGAGCAATGTGAGCCTTATGGTGGCAGTGTAAACTTATGGGATAGTAAAAATCGCTTCTTCCGCGTCGATTATTTAAACTTTATCGAACATCCTACTGTACGCTCCCCTGCATTTGCCAACGATCGTACACTGAATGAATTAGTGATGAACTATTATGAAGAAATTGTGCTACCTAAAGAGCGCAATATCTTAAGCCGTAAAGTTTTGTTCCGCGACACAGTTAACAGTACGATGGGCGAAGGTATGTTGACGATTCTTAGCTTAGAAATGAACAAAAAAGCCTTACCTCCTGATGTTTTAGATAATACGGTATATTATGGTTTCTTTGTTTTCCGTCGTGGTGACTTTTCATATATCATCCAACATCGTCAAGAAATTTATCAGCCAGAACGTATGAAAGCGATGTTGGTTACACTTGCCGAAAGTATGACCACACCCGGCAAAAACTTTTTTACTCAACAAATTAACGATTTAGGTGTCGTTGATAAAGTATTCGGCTCTCAAGCAGAAATTGATGCATGGAAAAAAGCCATGCAATGTGACAATAAGAAGAATAAAAAATCTTCTTAGTTAAATGGCGGCAATAATGAACAAAGCAATCACTCGCTGTTTATTTGTTATTGCCGCAATAACACTTGCCCAATATAGCTTTGCTGCCAAGCAACCATCAAAAAAAACAATTTTTATCAAAGAGTTACAAAACCTTATTACCCCCTATAATACACAAATCATTATCGACCGTCAGCGCATTCACAAAATTGCCGAACAATATTTACATGATGATGAAATCAGTGAACCCGATTTTAATTGGCTAAAAAAAACCGCAGAATCATATCAACTCACCCCTAAACAACGTAATGATCAAGCTTTTTTTAATGCTTTATTAAAACGAGTCGATGTGATTCCCAATAGTCTAATTATCAGTCTTGCTATTGTTAATGGCGCATGGGTACATCAAAATCCCTCTAAACGTTTTGATTTTTTATGTGTAACGCCTTGCCCCACTAATAGCGATGCCGAACAACGCCTATACCACTTCTTCCTAAGCGTTAATACACACAGTGCTTATCATCATTTTCGTGAGCAACGTTACCAACTACGTAGTCAACAACAGACAATTACGGGCAGACAATTAGCTGATAGCTTGTTATCATCGCCCGCCTATCTTTCACAACGTCATGTGATTAAAAAATTAGTCTCAACTCGGCAATGGCAAAAAATGGATACTTTATGAAAGCCCAAACCTTAACAATTTCTGACAAAATTGCACTTAACGTTCGTATTTGGGGTGAAGAAAATAATTTAGCACCTACGATTGTTATGGTGCATGGCTTTCCAGACAATAGCCTTATTTGGCAAAAAGTAGCTGAACGTTTAGCTCCGTTATTTAAAATTATTGCTTATGATGTGCGTGGTGCAGGTGAATCGAGTATTCCCTCCTCCACTCAAGATTATAAAATCAAATATTTAGTTGAAGATTTGGCAGCCGTGATTAACGCCTTTAGTCCAACTCAGCCAATTCATTTAGTGGGCCATGATTGGGGGTCAATTCAATGCTGGGAGGCCGTAACCACTCCTCTTTTGCAAGCTAAAATAGCCTCTTTTACCTCAATTTCTGGCCCAAGTTTAGACCATGCAGCGTATTGGATTCGTCAAGGTTTAAGCAAAGGCTCTTTAGACAGCAAAGTTAAAATTATTAATCAATTAGCACATTCTTGGTATATTGCTGCTTTCCATTTTCCTCTAGCAAGTCAAGTCACATGGCGGGTGGCTTTTAACCGTTGGCCTGCGCGTTTTGCTCGCTTAACGAAGCTACATGGTGAAGATTTTGCTTCACAAGCGCGTGATGGCGCACATGGCGTTAAGTTATATCGTGCAAACTTTATTGAGCGATTATTCAAACCACAAAAACGTAAGACCAATATTCCTGTTCAATTAATTATTCCTACTCAGGATAAATTTGTCACCGCAGGATTATTTGATAATTTATCTGAATGGGCGAATCGTGTATGGCGGCATGAAATAGATGCCGAACATTGGGTGCAACGTAGTCATCCAGATGAAGTCAGTGCCTATATTAGAGAGTTTGTTGATTTTATTGATAGTTAAGGTATTTCCTCTTACCTCCTTGAAGAGGAAATAGCGGCTCTTTTTATTTAACGTAACGCACCCGTATAATGATGTGCTACCTGCTCTTCCAACTCCTCAATATGTGGTTGAGCCGTTGGTGTATTTTCTACAACTTCAGCTTTACGACGTAAATTGCGAAATGTCATACTAAAAATATCCGTTTTTTCTACTGTGGGCTCTTTAATAGTCTCTGTTAACACTGGAATTTCTGGTGTTGACTCCACTATTTTTGGCTCAGTCTTGGCTAATAATGTCTGAAAACGCTGAACAATCTCCAAAATTTCCTGATCTTTTTCTTGTCCAGCAATCCTTAAAATTTCCTGTGCGTATTGTTCATTCTGTGCCATATAAATCGCATCAACAACACGACCTGAACTACGTCGCATACGCACATATAGCTGAGAAGCCAAACTAAAAACTTCAGAATTTAAATTTTCTGTCATGATTAATTTCTCCTTATTTGAGAAATAACATTAATGAGAGAATTAAACATCTATGATGATGCTTAATTCTTTTAAACGGATGTTAGGGGATTTGCTCGCCATGCTGTGTTAAATCTAAACCAATAGATTCATTCTCGGCATCTACACGTAACACGATAATTAAATCTAATAAAAACAATAAGATCAACGAAACAATAAAGCTATAAGCCAATGTGACAAATGCTCCTATGGCTTGTATGGTAACTGTAGTTTCAAGCCCTGATAAATGATGTTGAGCAAAAACACCTGTTAGAATTGCACCTATCACTCCACCAATACCATGAATACCAAATACATCTAAGGAATCATCAGCACCCAACATTCGTTTTAAACCCGTTGCCCCCCAATAACAGCCAACACCTGCAATTAAACCAATTAATAATGCTCCTTTGACATCGACAAAACCTGATGCTGGAGTGATAGCCACCAATCCTGCTACTGCACCTGAACAAGCACCTAATAACGAGGCTTTGCCACGACGTAAAAACTCTAATAGCATCCATGCCAATGTTCCTGTGGCGGCAGCAACTTGTGTGACTAGCATAGCCATTCCTGCACGTCCATCGGCTGCCAACGCTGATCCTGCATTAAATCCAAACCATCCCACCCACAATAATGACGCTCCGATCAATGTTAATCCTAAATTATTTGGAAAAAATGGCTCTCGTCCATAGCCTGCACGCTTTCCTAACATATAAGCACATGCTAATCCAGCAGCTCCTGCATTGATATGTACAACGGTGCCTCCTGCAAAATCTAAGGCTCCCATCTTAGCCAACCAACCACTTGGCTCCCATACCCAATGAGCAACAGGCGCATATACCAGCACCGACCATAACGCCATAAATATAATTAATGCGCCAAATTTAATTCGTTCAGCAAATGCGCCAGTAATTAATGCAGGAGTGATAATGGCAAAAGTTAATTGAAAAACTACAAAAACTGATTCTGGAATGGTTGGAGCTATATGACTAACGGTTAAAGTACTTGTTAATTTGTCAAAACTCATTCCTTCTAAAAACAAACGATCTAATGTACCTAAGTATGGACTGGCACTCGGGGTAAAGGCCAAGCTATAGCCAACAATAACCCAAATAACGGTTACTACTGCACAAATCGTAAAACTTTGCAGTGCGGTGCTTAATACATTTTTTTTACGCACCATGCCTGCATAAAATAAAGCCAAACCAGGTATGGTCATCAACAACACTAAAGCAGCAGATGTGAGCATCCATGCGGTATCACCTGCGCTAATCTTGTCCATCGTTGTAATATAAGGTGCTGTTTCAGCAAATACGAAGGATGGCGCAAACATGATTGTTGCAAATAATAAATAACACAACAGATCAAGCGGCCTATTCATGACATACGCTCCTCATTTATTTCTGAATAGGGAGAATGCAAAACCTAGGCCAATTCTTTAATAGAATCAATGCACTACAAAAGCATATCTTGCGCTTTATTAGTGCATTGATAATTAGCTGATGTTTATTATATTTATGATGATCTATTTACTTTGCAGTGCATATTCAGGGCAGAAATGCACTAAAGTTGACTAATCTACGACTATTTAGCCTTGCACTAAATAGTCGCAAATAGTGCAAGCTTATTGATGATACTTCGCACTTAGCTCATGAACCGCATTAATAAATGCCCCTGCATGTTCAGGTGAGGTATGCTGATCAATACCATGCCCTAAATTCATCACATGACCTTCACCATGACCAAAGCCCGCTAAGATATGAGCGACTTCATCACGAATGCGTTGTGGGCTGCCATATAACACTGAAGGATCCATATTGCCTTGTAAAGCGACTTTGCTGCCAACACGCTGACGGGCAGCACCAATATCTATTGTCCAGTCTAAGCCCAAAGCATCCGCACCTGTTGTTGCCATTGACTCAAGCCACAAACCGCCACCTTTAGTAAATAAAATCACAGGGACTTTGCGACCATCGTGCTCTTTGATTAAACCATCAATGATTTTTTTCATATAAGCTAAAGAAAATTCTTGGTACGCGGCGGCTGATAATGCCCCACCCCAACTATCAAAAATTTGTACAGCTTGTGCACCTGCACGAATTTGCGCATTTAAATAATCAATAATTGATACGGCTAATTTATCTAACAACATATGCAACACTTGTGGTTGTTGATACATCATGTTTTTTGCAGCACGAAAATCTTTACTCGAACCACCTTCAATCATATAGGTGGCTAATGTCCACGGACTGCCCGAAAAACCAATTAACGGCACACGACCATTGAGCGCGCCACGAATGGTTTTGACGGCATTAATGACATAGTCTAAATCTTTTTCAGCATTCGGAATGGGCAACGCCACAACATCCGCTTCGGTTTTAACTGTCTTTTTAAAACGAGGGCCTTCGCCTGTTTCAAAATACAAGCCTAATCCCATTGCATCAGGCACAGTCAAAATATCCGAGAATAAAATCGCTGCATCCAACGGATAACGCTCTAAAGGCTGTAAGGTGACTTCACACGCCAATTGTGGATTTTTACACAAGGCCATAAAGTCGCCTGCTTGTTGGCGAGTGGCACGATATTCTGGCAAATAACGTCCTGCTTGACGCATCATCCAGACAGGGGTGACATCAACAGGTTGACGTAATAAAGCACGTAAAAAACGATCATTTTTTAAAGGGGACATAAAAGTTTGGCTCTAGGCTAAATAAATTTTAAAAATTATCTCACATTCTGTCTATCTTAAACACTCCAACTCTCCCTTACCTTGTACTGCCAAATACTCTTCTGCCGATAGCCACAATTGAGCATCTTCAGCCAACAATTCAGCAACGTAAAAAATAATGTGTGCCCACGTAATTTTGTTGGCATACAACATCCCAAACACATCTAATGTACCACCGCGATTATGATAACCAACAAAACGACTGTGTTGATAACCTGTATCCAAACGTCTTAATACGCCTGTCATCACTTCTGGACGACCATGACAAACAAATAAGCGTTTTTGCACCTCTGGCACAATGTTACTCACGGTTGCATCATCCCACACATAAGCCGCTTCACGCGCATCTCTAGCGATTCTAAAACGGGCTGGCTCAACAATCGCTACCACCGACACTCCGACACCTTTTGCACGTAAGCGTTTGGCAGCTCGTTCAATTTCTTGCAACTGATACGCACCAATCGCCAATAATTGCACATCGGCTTGATGATCATGGCGTAAAGTGATTGCCCCTTGTTGTGCCGCTAATTGTGCTTGGGTGGCATCACACCAAACAGGCAACACACTCTTAGCCGCCACTACCGTAGCAATACGTCCTTTTTGTTGATACAAAGCCGCCAGTTGCGCGACAGCGGTATTGGCATCACAAGGAAAATAGACAGGCGCAACATCACTCATCTCGCCTATCCATGCTTCACTCAAAGTCGGGTCTTGATGGGATTGTTCATTTTTGCCGTTTTCCCACGTATGAGAACTGACCACAATAGGGACACTATGCCAGTTAAGGTCTCGGCCAAGCTCAGCTAAATGACGGGCAAAAATTGCTTCTTGACGCATTGCGCCCAGCATTTTTACCGCAAAGGCCTCATAACTAACGGCAATATTTAAACCTTGTTTATTGGCTAACACTGCTGAAACGACGGCCTCTTCATTTAAGGCGGTAATCACGCCACCTTGCACCGCTTCGGCTGCATCCAACTCCACATCTAACACCCGATGTTTAATTCGATCTAGAGTTAAATTCATGCGATTACTACGCATTTCATCAGGATTAGCGACCCGTACTCTTAATTCAGGATTAGCCGCCACTAAATCACTAAAATATTTATCAATCGCCACCATAGGAGCCAGTTGTTCGCCCAAGGATAAATACTTAATCGGAGGGGCAACTAAATCGCTCACTTGTAACTTGCGTAAACAGTGGTCTTTTTCTAAAGGACGATTAGCAAAACTATGATTATTGAGCATGGTAATTGCCCAATTTAATTGTTTGCTTGGCACATATAACGGCGCACAACCTTGGTTAAATAAAACACGTGCCGCTTCATCGCTTGCAGGACTTTGGGCAATGGGTAGATTGTGTGCTGCATTCGTCCCTGCATTCACAAAGCCAAAGCCTTTCACAGTTTCAGCAATCGCATAAGGCAAATAGACAGGATAATGCGCTTTACCTTGCTGAATATCTTGATGCTGTTGCTGTAAATTTTGTGCCATGCTAATAATCGCCCACGCAAACGCCGCAGGGTCACGACCATTAATTTCGATAGGATCAAAGCCATTCAGTTTAAGATGCTCTTTAAACCAATAGACACCACCCGATTGTGACATGGTGGTACGTTGGTCAATACGACGGCCATTGGCAATCATAATCGGCATAACTAAGCCCGTATCTTCACCACGCCAAAAACGTGACACCCAATCGCTCCCGCGTTGCTCCTCAAAAGCTCCATCACTCAAAAACGCAACTAACTCTTGTTTGGGTAAAGGCATATGCACATATTGCAATTCGGCAAAACCTAAATAACCGCCCTCAATAATGCCACCTGCGGTATAGGGATTAACATGACTACCTAATGGCACAGCAGGATGACCATCTGCACCGATTTGATAGCTATAAAAATCTTGGGCTAATTGGCTTAAACCAGCATCGCTCAATGGATAACGTGCGGCTTGTTCAGGCTCGGTATTGCCCAATAAAATATTAACTGCATCAATTGCCGCCACACAATGCCCTTGCCCCATCAACCACGCGCGCGTTTTACCTGTTAAGGCATTAGCCAACAAATAACCAACATACGCAGGCACAATATTTAATGCCCCGCCTGTATGTCCTTCTGGGATTTTTTTAAAGTCACTGGCTTGTAATTCTCGGCCATCTAAATAGACATTTTTAGCATAAGTCATGTGTACGGTTAACCACATGGCCATATTGCAAAGATAATCAGTCGCTGCAAATAAGCGTAATGCTTGCTCTTGGCTGCATAAACCTTGTCGTTCTAGGTCTATTAATAAATCAGCGATTCTTTGTTGGGTGGTTTCATCATGGCGAATTACGCCAGAACCTGTCGCCCATTGTTGAAAACTAATGTTCATATTTATTCCTTATGATTTAGTATTATCAGTTAAGCTATATCTAGAATATAACAGGAAAAATTATATGACGATGATGTCATGGCAACATTTATTAAATGCAAATCGTTTAGGTAGTCGTAAGCCTCATGATGAAACCGCTCGCAGTCCTTTTCATAAAGATTATGACCGTATTGTGTTTTCGGGCGGTTTTAGGCGTCTTAATCGCAAAACCCAAGTACATCCCCTCGCCCAACATGACGCAGTACACACACGCTTAACCCACAGTTTAGAAGTCTCGTGTGTGGGGCGGAGTTTGGGCATGTTGGCAGCCGAGAAAATCATCAACGAATTGCCCCATTGGGTCTCTCCTGCTGATGTCGGTGCTATTATTCAAGCTGCCTGTTTAGCCCATGATATTGGCAATCCACCGTTTGGTCATGCAGGCGAATATGCGATTCGTGATTGGTTTTTGTTGCCCCAACAAGCGCAATTAATGGCGTTATTGCCACCTGCTCAATTTGCCGATTTATGCCAATTTGAAGGCAATGCCCAAGGTTTTAGAATTTTAAGTCAACTAGAGTACCATCCCAATGAAGGGGGTATGCGTCTGACGTATGCCACATTAGGCGCTTATTTTAAATACCCGTGGTTATCACAACCCATTGCAGGCGGCGTGGCTAGTCACAAACGCGCTAAATTTGGCTGTTACCAAACCGAAAAACTTTTACTGCAACAAGTTGCTCAACAGCTTGGCCTAATTCAACAAGGTGATTTTAGATGGTGCCGTCATCCTCTCGCCTATTTATTAGAAGCGGCTGATGATATTTGTTATACCTTAATTGATTTAGAAGATGGTTTAGCTTTAGGTATGTTGCGTTATGAGGAAGTTGAACCTTTATTTTTGCAATTATTAGATGATTTGCCCCCACCACCAGAACTCAAACAAGATGTGCCTGACTTACAAAAAATTGCCGCACTTCGTGGTAAGGCGATCGAAAAATTAGTCAATGCCGTGGCTAATGCCTTTGCCGAACAACAAGAAGCCTTATTAACAGGTCAACTCAAAGGTAGTTTATTAAATTATTGTAAAGCTAGCCTGTCTGAGGGCATTGATTTAGCCAAAGACCTTGCACGACAACGGATTTTTAATCATCCGCAAAAAGCTCAATTAGAACTTGCCGCTTATGCCAGTTTACATACATTACTCACGGCTTTTTCTGAAATGAGTATTGCTCGTTACAAACAACAGCCGCTCAGTTTTAAACAACAACGCCTACAACAATTGGTTGCGAATTATAGACTTGCGGAAAATGAAAATTTGTACTTAAGTTTAATGCAAATGCTTGATTTTATCGCTAGTTTATCAGACCATCATGCGTTATCTTTAGCACAAAGTTTACAGGGTATTCAACCCTAATAAAGAGAACAAAAGAACTCACTGAGGCAGATTATGGCACACGTTTTAATTATTGATGATTCTCCCACCGAACAAGCTGGCTTAAGCCAAATGCTACAAAAACATGGACATATTTGCTCTTTTGCCAACACGGGTGAACTGGGTATTGCTGCTGCCAAAAAAAGCAAACCCGATGTTATTTTAATGGATATAGTAATGCCCGAAACTAATGGCTTTCAGGCAACCCGTAAAATTACTAAAGACTCCGACACTGCGCATATTCCTGTGATTATGGTAAGTACCAAAAGCCAAACCACCGATAGAATGTGGGGAATGCGCCAAGGTGCCAGTGAATATTTAACCAAACCCGTCGTTGAGGCTGAACTGATTGCAGCGGTAAACAAGGTTTTAAGTAAATAACCCCCTTATACCCGCAACACCTTGCCCACCCTGTTGTTGGGCAAGGCCAACATCCTCTTTGGTCATCCCTCCTAAAGCATAAACAGGCAACTTTGCTGTTTTTACCGTGTCCTGAAAAACTTGCCAACCCATTGCTGACTGTGTGGGGTGTGAGGCGGTTGGACACACAGGCGATAAGGTTGCTGCATCTGCACCAATCTGCCACGCTTTAGCTAAGTCTTGCTGATCATGTGTTGATACCCACAAATACTGTTCAGGGCTCAGGGCGAATTGTTGCCGTGATTGACCTTGTGCTAATTGTTGGCTGGTTAAGTGCACTCCTTTGGCAAAAGGGAGTTGGGCTAATAGTTGATAATGTTGATGAATAATTAACGTAGATTGACGTTGTTGGCATAAATCTGCGACTTTTTGGGCTAAGGTTAAATATTGTGCTTCACTAAGTTGTTTGGCTCGCAAACATAAAAAACTGTGTTGGGCTAAATGCTGATTTAACCATGCGAATAAATCACCGCCCACGTCAGTTGGCTCTGGCGTCATACAATACATATCAGGTAAAACTGCCGCTTTTAAAATAGGTGTATTCGCGGCTGGAAATTGATAATCATATAAATTTTCGGGCTTTACCCATGCAATAGGTTGCCCTTCTGCGCCATGTGCTTCCCCGTCAAAGGCTGTCACTCTAAACACATTCAAACGTACTGATTTATCGGGATAATGATGCTCAACCGTTAACAATGACCGGTATTGCGTAGCAGTAATACCTAGTTCTTCTTGTAATTCACGCACTAAAGCTTGTTCGGCCGTTTCACCTGCATCAACCTTGCCACCTGCAAACTCCCATAACCCACCTTGGTGTTTGTGTAATGGCCGTTGTGCCAATAATAATTGGCCGTGTGAATTGTGAATAACCGCAGCAACAACGTTAAGCATAATTAAAGTTCCCAAGGATTAATAACATTCAAAGATGGAAAGTCAAAATCCTTATGATTACGTGTCACTAAGCGTAAATGATGTTGTAATGCTGTTGCTGCTAACAAACTATCAATCACAGGTAGAGGTCGGTTAATTGTTGCATTAAGTCGCCCCCATGTATCTGCAATAGCCGCATCAATGGGTAATACTCGACTGTCAAACCAAGCAGGTAATTCTTGCTCTAACCAAATTAACACACGTTCACGACGTTTAATATCGGTAATTTTTTCAGCCCCTTTGCGTAATTCACCCAAAGTCAACACACTGATATATAAAAGATTATCTGGGGTATTATTTAACCATTTACGTAACTTTTCTGATGGTTCTTTACGTACTAGCTCAGATAAAACATTGGTATCTAATAAATAGCTCATAATTCGACATCTCGAATAAATGATTGACTATCTCTAGTAATATCCAAATCTTCTTCCAATAAAGGCGACTGCCGCATAAAGTCAACTAAACTTAATTTTGGTTTAGTCAAACGCAAATACTCTTGGTATGACAACATAACGACGGTTGGCTCACCTCTAACCGTAATATGTTGCGGCTCTTGTTGAACAGCTAAACGCACAACCTCACTCAAATGACTCTTAGCTTGTTGTAATTGCCATATTGACATATTAACCTCCAACCAGTCAGACCAGTTTGCAATAAAACTATTAGAATTTTAGCAAAGCTATCAATAAAAAAGCCACATTTAGTGGCTTTTTACAATTCAAGTGTTACTCATTAAGACCGATAATCGGCATTGATTTTCACATAATCATAAGAGAAATCACACGTCCATACGGTATCGTTGGCATCACCACGATTTAACACAATACGAATGGTAATTTCGGATTGTTTCATCACTGCCGCACCCAACTCTTCGCGATAACTGACGGCTGCACCACCATTTTCGCAAATACAAACCTCATCTAAATAGACATTAATTTTGCTGACATCTAAATTTGGCACACCACTTCTGCCAATCGCCGCTAAAATACGTCCCCAGTTGGGGTCGGAGGCAAAAAATGCCGTTTTAATTAACGGTGAATGCGCTACAGCATAAGCGACATCACAACACTCTTGAGTATTTGCACCACCTTCGACCTTAACGGTCATAAACTTGGTCGCACCTTCACCATCTCTCACAATTAACTGTGCTAAACGTAAAAAGCAACGTTGTAAGGCGGCAAAAAAGGCTTCATACAAAGCACCGCTACGCTCAGTGATAGGGACATTAGCTGCTGCACCTGTGGCAACTAACACACAAGCATCATTGGTAGAGGTGTCACCGTCAATGGTAATACGGTTGAAAGATTGCTCAGTTACTTCGGCTAATAGGCTTTGCAACAAGCCACGCTCTACAGCAACATCGGTTGCCACAAAACCTAACATCGTCGCCATATTAGGACGAATCATGCCCGCGCCCTTAGAAATACCAGTAATGGTATAAGTCACACCATCAACGGTAAATTGCTCACTTGCACCTTTAGGTAAAGTGTCTGTGGTCATAATACCTGTTGCCGCCGCTAGCCAATTATCTTCTTGTAAAGCAGCTAGAGCAGCTGGTAAACCTGCTTCTAATTTGGCAATCGGTAATTGCTCACCAATCACGCCAGTCGAAAAGGGTAATACCGCTTCTGCTTGAATATGCGCCAATTCTGCTAAGGCAGCACAGCTACGCAACGCATTGCTCATGCCTGTTGTGCCTGTCCCTGCATTGGCGTTGCCTGTATTAATCACTAAATAACGGCTATTGGCTTGGGCTAAATTGGCTTTTGCCACCTGCACAGGGGCAGCACAAAAGGCATTGGTGGTGAATACCGCAGCGGTATTGGCCTGCTCTGCCAACTCAAAAACAACTAAATCTTTACGGTTCTTATAACGAATATAAGCCTCTGTAATACCAATACGTACACCCTTAACAGGATGCATAACAGGCATAGATAAATCACCAACAGCCATGATTTTTTCCTTTAAGTTTCAGTTCCCTCTCCTATTAGGAGAGGGCTAGGGTGAGGTCTGATCTCATTTGATTTTCACAGAGAGTCTAAGCTAAACGCCCATGACATTGTTTGTATTTTTTACCACTACCACAAGGACACGGATCATTACGACCAACATATTGGTCTGCATAAGGATTATCCATATTGCCAACATCTGGCTGAGTCCCATCAACAACCGCAGGCATACCTTCTTCGCTACTTAATAAAGCAGGATGCTCCATGTGCATTTCCATCGCAGCCATTTGTGCAGCTTGTTCAGCTTGTGCCGCAGCAACTTCTTCCTCAGAAGGAATATGAATCGTGGCAATGGTTTGCACCACTTCTAATTTAACAGCACCCAACAATTGTTGGAACAATTGGAAAGCTTCGCGTTTGTATTCTTGCTCTGGATTCTTTTGGGCGTAACCACGTAAATGAATCCCCTGACGCAAATAATCCATTGCTGCTAAATGCTCTTTCCAGTGACGATCTAATACTTGCAACATGATTTGATGTTCAATCATATTAGCAATGTCATCCCCCATTTTGATACGGGTTTGACGATAAGCGTCACGTGCTGCCTGACTAATTTTGGCGCGTAAACCATTTTCTTCCAAACGATCGTCAGCATCCAACCAAGCCTTAACAGGCACATCCATTTTAAAGTCAGCCGCTAAAGCTTTTTCTAAACCTGCAATATCCCATTGATCTTCAATACTTTGCGGTGGAATAAACTCTGTTACTACAGTACCAACCACTTCTTCATACATATCTTCTACCATCGTCGCTAAACTTTCAGAGGCTAAAACCTCATCACGCTGATGATAAATAACACGACGCTGCTCGTTGGCAACGTCATCATATTTAAGCAAGTTTTTACGAATATCGAAGTTGCGTGCTTCAACCTTACGTTGCGCGCCTTCAATAGAGCGTGTTACCCAACGATGCTCAATCGCCTCACCTTTTTGCATACCCAATGAACGCATCATATTACGCACACGATCACTGGCAAAAATACGCATCAAATCGTCTTCTAAAGACAAGTAAAAACGGCTTAAACCTGGGTCACCTTGACGACCTGCACGGCCACGCAACTGGTTATCAATACGACGAGATTCGTGGCGTTCTGTACCAATAATATGCAAACCACCTGATGCTAATACAGCTTCATGGTCTTTTTGCCATTGGATTTTTAACGCTTCTACCTGTTCCTCTGTTGGATTAGGAATTTGTGCTAATAACGCTTTCCAATTACCACCAAGCACAATATCCGTACCACGACCCGCCATGTTAGTGGCGATGGTGACTGTTCTTGGGCGACCTGCTTGTGCAATAATTTCGGCTTCTTGTGCGTGGAATTTTGCATTTAACACACGATGAGGAATTTTTTCTTGTTCCAATAAACGTGATAAATATTCACTGGTTTCAATGGTTGCCGTACCCACCAACACAGGTGCGCCTTTTTCCATACAGTCTTTAATATCACGAATAATCGCTTCAAATTTCTCTTCTTGACTTAAATAAATTAAATCTTCTAAGTCTTTACGAATCATCGGACGGTGCGTTGGAATAACGACCACATCCAAACCGTAAATTTGATGAAATTCAGGTGCTTCGGTATCGGCTGTACCCGTCATACCTGATAATTTTTGGTATAAACGGAAGTAATTTTGGAAGGTAGTGGTTGCCAAGGTTTGGTTTTCTTTTTGAATCTCAACACCTTCTTTGGCTTCAATGGCTTGATGCAAACCTTCAGACCAACGACGACCTGGCATGGTACGACCAGTATGTTCATCAACAATGACGATTTCATTATCTTGAATAATGTAATGAACATTTTTTTGGAACAAGATATGCGCTTTTAATGCTGACATCACATGATGCAATAAGCCTAATTTACTGGCAGAATATAAACTCTCGCCTTCTGTTAACAAGCCCATTTGCAGCAAAATTTGCTCAACATGCTCATAACCCGTTTCGGATAATTCAATAGAGCGATG
>NZ_CALETI010000393.1 GCF_937920075.1 uncultured Agitococcus sp. | reverse complement strand
ACACTAAGGAGAAGGCCATTGCCAAAGATTGAGTCCAATCTGGTAATGCGGTGTAGTGTAAATGATGACCACCAGCCCACATATAAACAGAAATTAATGCCCAGAAGTGAACAACAGATAAACGGTAAGAATAAACTGGACGACCTACTTGTACAGGAATGAAGTAATACATCATACCCAAGAAAGCAGCCGTTAAGAAGAAACCTACTGCATTATGGCCATACCACCATTGAATCATCGCATCAGTAGCACCACTATACATAGAGTAAGACTTGGTCAAGCTTACAGGCACAGCCATGCTATTAATAATATGCAATACGGCAATAGTAATAATAAACGCACCTAAGAACCAGTTAGCTACATAGATGTGAGATGTTGTGCGTTTAGCAATTGTGCCAAAGAAAACAACAGCATAAGCAACCCACACCACAGCAATTAACAAGTCAATCGGCCACTCTAATTCAGCATATTCTTTGGCAGAGGTATAACCTAATGGTAAGGAAATTGCTGCTGAAAGAATGACTAATTGCCAGCCCCAAAAGGTAAACTTAGCAAGATTAGGCATGAATAATGCTGTTTGACAGGTACGTTGGACAATATAGTACGAGGTGGCGAATAAAGCGCATCCGCCAAAAGCAAAAATAACCGCATTCGTATGTAACGGACGTAAACGGCTATAGGTTAACCAAGGCGTATCAAAATTAAGAGCAGGCCAAACTAACTGGGCGGCAATAAATACGCCCACGGCCATTCCAACAATTCCCCAAATCACGGTCATGATGGCAAATTGTCGAACTACTCCCATTTCGTACGCTATTGGTGCGTTACTGGTGTGGCTGTGACTCATGCATTGCTCCTTAAACCACAAGGTTAATAGGGGAATTATTCTGATTTAATGCCTCAAAGTTACTTCCTTGCGCTGTAATGAACAACAAACACAAGATGAACAGGTTTAGCACTAACAGGAGTTGCGTCGATAACCTACACATCATTAGTACCTTGCAGCACTAATTTATGATTGGTGTCCGTTCCAAAGCGAGGGTAACGATGAAGCTTTAAAACAAAAACATCCCCCAACTCGCGCATATTCTATTGCTTTTTTAGCTTTTCTGCATCGGTATTGTCGATTTATTGTGTATTTTCTTGAGACTAATGTATAAAAAATCGCTATTTTTTTGATGTAAACTCTAAAATAAGTCTGTTAACTATAGATGCTATATAAGATATCATCATTAAAATAAGTGATTATGAGCAGTATTCTCATTACGAAGGCTTAAAAAACAGACAGTCTTATCGAAAAAATGTACTGTTTAAGCAATCGCTAGTTGCCAACCGAGCAAGCAATCGGTTACGGTACGGTGGCTTAAAACCCTACCTAATATTGGTATTCAAAGAGGAAAGAAAAAATGACAAGTTTTTTATCTGATGCTTGGTTCGATAAAGTTGCTGAATTAACTGCGGCTGCTGGTGACTTAAATTTACCACCAGCATTAGCAGGTATTGTTTTAAATTTAGTGGTAACTGGCACAGAAAATGGCAATGTAGAAATGGCTATTAATGGTGGCAAGTTAGAAAAAGGTTTAAATGCTAATGCTTCTACCAAATTAACTTTAAATGCTGATGTATTAAAGAAAGTATTTTTAGAGTTTGATATGAGTGCTGCTATGCAAGCTTTCATGAGTGGCCAAATCAAAGCTGAAGGCGACATGACCAAATTAATGGCTTTACAAACAGCCCGTCCAAGTGCTGAACAAAAAGCATTGTTCCAACAAGTATTAGCGATCTAAAAGTCTAATTTCTTGTCAAAAAAGAGACACTTCGGTGTCTCTTTTTTATTGTGCAAAAAATCAATACATAGATGTAACAAAATCGGCCTTTATTTACTCTAAATAATCAGAGATAACTTGATGTCTCTTTTAGTCAAAAAATACTGGAGTAAACCATAATGAAATTATCTTCTTTAACATCTGTTGCTGCCGTGTTAGCAGCGACAGTGACTGTGCCTGTCCAAGCTGATAATAATCCCTTTGTTGCTAAGCCTCTTAGCTCAATGACTATTGCAAGTAATCATACCAATCATGAAGGTAAATGTGGTGAGGGCAAATGCGGTGGTAGTATGAAAGCCGAAGAAAAAGCAAAAGAGGGCAAATGTGGCGAAGGCAAGTGTGGCGGAAAAATGAAAAACCCACCAGCAGATACAAATAAAGATGGTAATGTTTCTAAACAAGAGTTTATGACACGTCATGAGCAAATGTTTAACGAAGCAGATACAAATAAAGATGGTATGTTAAGTGCTGATGAACGTAAAGGATTACATAAAAAAATGATGAAAGAAGGCAAATGTGGTGAGGGTAAATGCGGTTCATCTAAATAGTTACATTAGAAAAGATGGTTAAGGTATTGATAATATGAGTAAAAAAATTTATGGCTCTGGTTTGGGATTGCGTCGCAGTTTTATGCGTGAGCTATTAGAATCGGAGTCTCAATTATCAATGCCTGACTTTTTTGAGGTTGCCCCCGAAAATTGGATAGGTATGGGGGGGCGTTATCGTCAACAATTAATGGCTTATGGTGAGCGTTTTCCCATCGTTGCTCATGGTTTGTCTTTGTCGATTGGTGGTTTAAAACCACTCGATATTGAGTTTATAAATAACATTAAAAAGTTTATACAAGACTTTGATATTAAATGTTATTCAGAACATTTAAGTTATACGGGTGATGAAGGGCATTTGTATGACTTGTTGCCAATTCCGTTTACGGAGGAGGCAGTTAAACATGTTGCCCAACGCATTCAGCAAGTACAAGATATCTTGCAACAACGCATTGCTTTAGAAAATGTCTCTTATTATGCTGCACCATGCCAAGATTTAAGTGAATTAGAGTTTTTATTAGCCGTCATCACCGAAGCAGATTGTGATTTATTGTTAGATGTAAATAATGTCTTAGTAAATAGCATTAATCATTCTTATCAAGCTATTAATTTTATTGATAAATTGCCTACAGAGCGTATTCGTTATTTGCATATTGCAGGGCATTATGTTGAAGCGGAAGATTTGCGCATTGATACACATGGTGACGATGTCTGTGCTGATGCTTGGCAATTATTAAAATATACCTATCAGAGACATGGTGTATTACCAACATTATTAGAACGCGATTTTAATATTCCGCCGATTATTGAGTTGATACAAGAAGTAGAAACTATTCGTGATTATCAACGTCAAGGAGCGAATAAAAAATGAGTGATTTCGCCGCTTTACAACAACAATGGACAAACTGGTTACGTCATCCTCAAACATCCCCTCAGCCACAGATTGAACAAAGACGTTTAACAATTTATCGTGAGTTGTTTTTTAATAATGTCAGTAGTTTTGTTAATAGTGCTTTCCCGTTGCTGCAACAACAACTCAGCACCGAAGTATGGCAACAATTGCTAGACGATTTTTTTGCCAATCATCATTGTCAAAGTCCCTATTTTTATGACATTTCATCTGAGTTTTATCAGTATTTAACAACTCAAAGGCATTTGTTGGCAGATTATCCTTGGTTATTAGAATTAGCACATTTTGAGTGGGCAGAAATTGCTGCTGATATTGCCGAAGGCGTATGGCCTGATTATCAACAGGGTGATTTGTTGACAAATATTCCTGTCTTAAATCCCTTTGTGTGGCCTTTGGTATATCAATGGCCTGTTCATCAGATGAATAAAGATAAAAATAATTTGTCATCAGTCACTTATATTTTGATGTATAGAAATCTAGAAAATGACGTACAAATGATGGAGTTGAATCCTTTATCTTTACAGGTTGTTCAGTTGTTACAAGAGAATCAAACGATGACAGGTCAACATTTGTTAGACATATTAGCTCAGCAATTACAACAGTCACAACTAGCCCTTGAAGTCCCTTTTAAACAATTATTGGCTACCTTATTAGATAAACAAATTATTTTGGGCGTTATCTAGGAATCATTGAGACTGATAAAATCATCAAAATTGTAAAAAAGTGCGTAAAATCAATTTTTTTCATCCAAAACACAAATAAAGACAATAAAACTGGTTCTTTTTGCTATCGTTCTTGCTTACAATCAGCCCACAACAAATAAATATAGAGCAGAGGGTATGTTTCGTCATTTAGCCAACGCTTGTGTGTGTACACTTATAGTTATTAGCTCTCAACATGCAATTGCCACTGAGAATCCAGATCCTTGGGAAAATGTAAATCGTAAAATATTTGCATTTAATAAAAATGCAGATACGTATGTGTTAAAACCTATTGCGCGTGGTTATCGAGCTGCTACTCCTGATATTGTTGATAATAGTATTACCCGTTTTTTTGATAATCTTCAGCAACCTTTAGTGATAATCAATAATGGCTTACAAGGAAAAGGCCAACAAGCTGCAAGTGATACAGGTCGTTTTTTGGTTAATACAATCACTAGTTTGGGCTTTGCTGATGTTGCTAGCCATATGGGTTTAGTCAAACATGAAGAAGATTTTGGCCAAACTTTTGGTAAATGGGGAGCTTCATCTGGTGCTTATGTGATGTTGCCATTTTTAGGCCCAAGTTCTGTACGAGATGCCTTGGCTAAGCCTTTAGATATGTTGGTTAATCCACGCAATTTGTTAGATGATGCTCCACTGAATATGGCTTTAGCAGGATTACAAGTTGTTGATACAAGAGCAGATTTAATTCCAATAGAAAAAATTATTGAAGGCGATGAATATTTATTTTTAAGAGATATTTATTTGCAGCGTAGAGAATTTCTAGTGCAGGATGGCAAGGTTAAAGACAGTTTTATGGATGATATGGATGATGAATCAAATGAGGCAGCCCAGTAACATGGGTTCTGTTTTAGGAATTTAAGAAAATGATTCACTTTCAGCAAGACTGTGGTTTTATATTGGTCGTATATCCAAATGCCGAGACTCGTCAGTGGTTGGTGGATGTATTAGAGCATATAGGCCATACAGTTGTTAGTGAGCCAAACCTAGAAGCAGCAATTATAAATTTTCAAGCCAATCATCAACAACTTTTACTGGTTGATCTGAGTTTGATTGAAGGCGATACGCTTAATCATTTTGCTCAAGATAATCCTGAAACACCTATAGTGACCGTTTCGAATGATGTAGAAATGGATCAAGTTTTAGAAGGTTTAAAAAATGGGGCAATAGACCATTTTTTTCTTAATAGAGGCATTGTTGTTTTAGATCATACCGTAAAACGTGCGTTGGAACGTGGGCGTTTATTAAAACAAAATCGAGAATACCAACAGCAATTAGAAGCAGCAAATGCTGAGTTGGCGAGAAGTTTAGAAACCCTGCAAGAAGATCAAGAAGCAGGTCGTCGTATTCAATTTAGATTATTACCGCAAACACCGTATCAAGCTTTTGCAGATTGTATTGTCACGCATCGTATTTTGCCTTCATTATATTTATCAGGTGATTTTATTGACTATTTTAAAATAGGTGAAGGCAAATTAGGCTTTTATTTAGCCGATGTATCAGGTCATGGTGCAGCAAGTGCCTTTGTGACGGTTTTTTTAAAAGCAATTACCAATAGAATTCAAAAACATTACGAACGTAAAACTACGGTAAATGTTGTAGCACCTGCTAGAATATTAGCCATGATTAATGATGAATTAATCGCAGCTCGTATGGGAAAGCATTTAGCAATGTTCTGTGGTGTGATAGACTTTGAGCATAATCGTTTTACTTATAGTGTGGCGGCACATTATCCACCACCTATTTTAATTAACAATGGTCGAGTGATGTCTTTAGGAGGAAGAGGTTTACCTTTGGGCTTATTTAAAGAGGTACATCACGAAGAACACACGATGGATTTAGAACCACATTTTACATTTATTGCAACATCTGATGGTGTGCTTGATGTGTTGCCCAAGGGGTCGGCACTAGAAAAGGAAAAGCGATTGCAAGCGATGGCAATGAATGTAAAAAATGTTGATGATTTAGTGAAAGAATTAAATTTAAGCGAAGACGATCCTTTACCAGACGATGTCGCTTTGCTTGTAATTAATCGAGTGTAGTATGCCTTCAGGCCATATTTTATTTGCCATTCATCATGGTACTTATGTTCTAAAATTTACAGGTGAGGTACGCGCACCGATGTGTGCGACCTTAGATGACTTTTTAGAAAAAATGTTTGTTGATAGTGAGTTATCTGCAATCTTAGTTGATTTAACCGAAACTGATTATATTGATAGTACCGCATTGGGAATGATTGCAAAAACAGCCGTTTTTTTGCAAATGCATAATCAACGTAAACCCATTATTTTGTCAACGAATCCAGATATTACTCGACTATTAGAAAGCATGGGCTTTGATCAAGTATTTATTATTTTGGCATGTGAATGTCACGAAGAATGTTTAAATGAATTGCCAGAATCAGAGCCTTCCGAACACGAAATGATGGAAAAAGTTATATCAGCCCATAGAGTATTAATGGGTTTAAGCGAACAAAATCAGGCAACTTTTAAAAATCTTGTTGAGGCTTTAGAGTTAGAACAACAAAGCCACGGTGAAGATAAAATCTAAACAGCAGCTAATGCTTCATGTAATCTACCAACGCCAATAACTTCCATGCCTTCGATCGTTTGGCGTGGCACGTTGGCTTTTGGCACAATAGCACGTTTAAAACCATGTTTGGCGGCTTCGCGTAACCGCTCCTGACCATTAGGGACAGGCCTAATTTCGCCAGACAAACCAACTTCGCCAAATACGGCTAAATCAGCAGATAATGCTTGACCACGTAAGCTAGAAGTCACCGCTAATAATACGGCTAAATCTGAGCCAGTTTCTAAAACTTTCACACCACCAACCACGTTAACAAACACATCTTGACCCATGGTGTGTACACCACCATGACGATGCAAAATGGCTAATAACATCGCTAAACGATTTTGATCTAGACCAATCGCAACACGGCGAGGATTAGCAAAGGAGTCATCGACTAAGGCTTGAACTTCTACGAGTAGAGGACGTGTACCTTCACGGCTGACCATTACCACCGAACCTGCAATGGGTTCTTCATAACGCGATAAAAATATCGCTGAAGGATTAGCCACTTCGCGTAAACCTCGATCAGTCATGGCAAATACGCCCAATTCATTGACCGCGCCAAAACGATTTTTTACCGCCCGAATCATTCTAAAGCGCGAATCAGATTCGCCTTCAAAATACAATACACAATCAACCATATGTTCCAAGACGCGAGGGCCAGCCAAAGAGCCTTCTTTAGTTACATGACCCACCAAAAACAGGGCAGTGCCACTTTGTTTGGCATAGCGGGTTAATAAAGCAGCCGATTCACGTACCTGAGAAACACCACCTGGTGCAGATTGTAAGGCTTCGGTATATAAGGTTTGGATCGAGTCAATCACCGCAACGGCTGGCTTTTCGCTGCGTAAAGTGGCAACAATGTTTTCAACGCAGGTTTCGGCCATGATTTTAACTTTATCGCACGGTAATTCTAGGCGTTTGCCGCGCATTGCAACCTGTGATAAAGACTCTTCACCCGTGATATAAAGGGCGTTATGTTGTTGGGCAAGATGAGTCAATGTTTGTAATAAAATCGTTGATTTACCAATACCAGGATCACCGCCAATTAACACGACAGAACCAGCCACTAAGCCGCCTCCCAAGACTCTGTCTAATTCAGAAAGTCCTGTATGTGTGCGATCAATGGCATCAATACTGACTTGATCTAAAATAGTCACGGTACTGGCTTGACCTGCATAGTTGCCACGTTGGCGAGGGCTGAGGCTAGTATCAGCTTTAACTTCGTGGATACTATTCCATGCACCACATTCACTGCATTGGCCAGCCCATTTAGAAAAAGAGCTACCACAAGCATGACAGCTATAAGAAGTTTTGATTTTACTCATAATTTTAGGCAATATAAGTGAAAGCTTAGCAACTCATGGTAAGCTTTGGCATAAATAAATTGATCGTATTAGGTTACGTGGTTTTGTTAAAATAAGCAAAGTAGATGCGACTACAATTGTCGCTTATCAGTGGATTTAAGAAACATGTTGATAAAAAAAGGGTATTACGTTGTTTTATTGGCTTTAGTCATCTCCGCATGTAGTAATTCGGAAGAAGCACCGACACAAAACAATCAGCCAAAAACACCACCTGTTATCGAAGCTCCTGTTGTGCAAAGTGAGCCAGAACCTTATCAACTTCCCAAAAGACCCGATACCCCTGAGCCCATTTTGACGATTGCTGATGTTAAAGCAATGACCAGTCCAGATCAGTTAGCTAAAGCCTTAGTTGCACCAGATGCACAGGTGCGTTTAGCGGCTGTTCAAGCACTTTCCCCTTATGCAGCGAATTTACCAGATGTTGCATTGCAGCGTTTGATTAATATGTTAGATGCTGATCAAGATAAATTAATTGTCAAAAATGTCGCATTGTTATTGAGTCAAACTTGTCATCCAGCGGTGATGGTGATGTTATTGAATAATCTAAATCGTGATATAAATAGTCTTAATATTGAAGCATTAACAGTATTGGGTGATGTTGCGGGGTATCGTGCTGTTGAAAAAATTGATCAATTATTAGCACGTTTGGAAAATGAGCAAAGTATAACAGCCGAGCAAATTAGGCCTATAGCCCAACAAGCTAAAGAAAAAATTATAGCGCGCAATGGTAAGCCTTTGGCGTGCAGTTGGTAAAAATTAAAAACCCCAGCTAAACCGTAGAGTTTGTGGGGTTGGTTCGTCTGCATGACGGACTATAAAGGCGTTGCCACCTTAAATATTAAAAGACAAATTGTTTTAAAGAGCGACTTATAATTTGTTTTCTCCTAAAAAATTTAACCTTCAATTTAAATATAGCTGATGATAAAAAAGTTGATAGATTGTTTTAGTCTAAAAAATATATTGATATGCTTTAAGTGACTAAACGTTTAACTCTTGGTGTGATTTGACAAAAAAGCTCATAACTAATGGTTTGGGCATAGCCAGCAATTTCATCAGCACTCAGGTCTTGTCCCCATAAAATCACTTCATCACCTAAAGTTACATCAAGCCCAGTCACATCAACCGTAATCATATCCATACTCACCCGACCAACAATAAAACAACGTTGACCATTAATTAACACTGGTGTATTGGTGTTAATATGACGTGGATAACCATCACCATAACCAATAGCAATCACCGCTAAACGAGTTTGGCGTGAAGCTTGCCATGAGCTGCCATAACCTACGGTTTCACCTGCATTAATAGTTCGTAAGGCAATCACTTTGGTTTTTAGCGTCATCACGGCTTGTAGGTTTAATTTTTTGGCTGTTTTATGAATAAAAGGGGAGCTACCATAGAGCATAATCCCCGGTCTAACCCATTGATGATGAGTATTTGGCCAAGCCAAAATTGCCGCAGAATTGGCAAAACTACGGGATAAAGTTTGAGGAAGTTGTTGATAAAGTTGATTAAGCACGTCAATTTGTTGTTGGGTTTTGATTGAACTCGGATCATCAGCACAAGCAAAATGACTGGTTAAAATAATTTCTTGGACACAGTTCAGGGTTGATAATTGTTGATATGCAGATAGAGCAAGTTCTGGTGCAAAACCTAGGCGGTGCATGCCACTATCAATTTTTAACCAAATGTGTGTTTGGTCTGTGCCTTGATAATTGGCTAATAAATCAAGTTGCTGTTGTTGATGAACAACCAAATAACATTGGGCAGCCAAGGCTTGTTCTAATTCTTGGATACTAAATATGCCTTCTAAAATAGCAATCGGGCAAGAAATGCCTGCCTGACGTAACGCTAAGGCTTCATCTAAGAATGCAACGCCCAACGCATCAACATGAGGTGCTAAGGTTTGGGCAATTAATAACGCACCATGACCATAAGCATCGGCTTTAACCATCGCTAAAACCTTGGCTTGTGGTGCATGATGTTTTACTTGTTGCAGATTATGTAATAAAGCATCTCGGTTGATAATTAGTTGAGCGTCACGCATTATTCATCATCAGGGCGGTAGTATTCGGGAGCTAAATCACCAAACTTGGTTAAATGACCCAAAAACGCTAAGCGTGAAGTACCAATTGGGCCGTTACGTTGTTTAGCAATAATGATTTCGGCAGTGCCTTTATCTTTTGATTCGGGATTATATACCTCATCTCGATAAATAAACATAATTAAATCAGCGTCTTGCTCAATAGCACCAGATTCGCGTAAGTCAGACATGACAGGGCGTTTATTGGGGCGTTGTTCAACATTACGACTTAATTGTGATAAGGCCACGACAGGACAATCTAATTCTTTAGACAAGGCTTTTAACGAGCGAGAAATTTCACCAACTTCGTTAACTCGATTACCTGCGTCAAAACCCGGTACACGCATTAATTGTAAATAGTCAACCATGATTAAGCCCATTTTGCCACCATGTTCACGTGCTACTCGGCGTGCGCGCGCGCGTAATTCGGAGGGTGGTAGGGCAGCACTATCGTCAATATATAACAGTTTTTCACTAAGTTGGGTCATGGCCGAGGTAATACGTGGCCAATCTTCATCTTCTAATTTACCTGAGCGCACACGGCCTTGATCGACCCCACCAATAGATGACAACATCCTTAATAATAATTGTTCCGAAGGCATTTCCATCGAAAATACTAAAGCAGGCAATTGAGTATTAAAAATAATACTTTCGACCAAATTCATGGCAAAGGTGGTTTTACCCATACTTGGACGAGCAGCAACAATTACCAAACTACCGCCTTGCAAACCCGAAGTACGTTTGTCTAAATCGGTAAATCCTGTACTTAGCCCTGTTAAAGGTTCGGTAGAATGATAAAGCTCATCAATTTTTTGAATGGTTTGTGCTAATAAAGGTTTAATCAGTTGTGGGCCATTTTTGACACTACGATTTTTTTGTTGTTCAGCAATCGCAAAAATCTTAGTTTCAGCCTGATCTAAAATGGTTAATGCTGATTCACCTTTGGGATGATAAGCCAAATTAGCAATTTCATTAGTTGAGGTAATTAATTGGCGTAATACCGAAAATTCACGAATCCGTTCGGCATAAATTAAAATATTGGTCGTTGTGGCAGGTGAGTCTCTTAAAATCTGTTCTAAATAAGCTTCACCACCTGCTTTGTCGAGTTTGCCTGTATCTTCCATGTGTTTGGCAACCAATAAAGCATCACAGGGTTGTTCCAAACGAATTAAATGGGCAATTGCTGCAAAAATCATCCGATGACGAGGCGAGTAAAAATCTTGTTCACCGATTACCGATTCAAGATTATCCCACACTTCAGGTTCCATCATCAAACCAGCTAACACCGCTTGCTCAAGCGTTAAGCTATGAGGTGGAACTCGTAGCGAAGTGACGACATCGTCATCAGCAAATTGCAGATTGGTATTCATAGCTAATCAGATATCAAATTGAGGTTGGGTTTGTCGTGTACTTTTTGAATTTTTACAGAGCAGTGCGCCTATATAGATAATAGGCTTTTTAAAGCTGTTTTGTTAGTCTTGACAAACTATAAACGAGAGATTACGACTTATGTATTTCATCGAAATTAGCGTGTTTTGCGAACATGAAATCGTTGAACACGATGACAATGTGAGCAAATAAACGACAAAATAAAAAAGCACCATTGTTGAAAACAATAGTGCTTTTTTTGAGTGGTCTAGTAAGACTTACCAGATTACTCAGCAACGATAGTAACAGCAACTTCTGCCATTACATCGCTATGCAATTGTAAAGCGATTTTGTATTCGCCTGTATTGCGTAATGCGCCGTTTGGTAAACGTACTTCGAGTTTGTTTACAGCAACACCAGCAGCAGTTACTGCTTCAGCGATGTCACGAGTACCTACAGAACCGAATAATTTACCTTCGTCACCAGACTTAGCAGCAATAACAACAGCTAATGTTGCTAATTGTTCTGCACGAGCTTGGGCAGCGGCTAAAGTTTCAGCTTCTTGACGCTCTAATTCAGCACGACGTGCTTCAAAAGCTTCTAAGTTAGCTTTGGTTGCTGGAACTGCTTTACCTTGAGGGATCAAGAAGTTACGGCCATAACCTGGTTTAACGTTAACTTTTGTGCCTAAAGCACCTAAGTTAGCAACTTTTTCAAGCAGAATGACTTCCATTGCACACCTCTTACTGATGGTTGTCGGTATAAGGGAGCAAAGCCAAGTAGCGAGCTTGCTTGATGGCTAATGCCAATTGACGCTGATAACGCGCTTTAGTACCAGTAATACGACTTGGTACAATTTTGCCGTTTTCAGTGATGTATTGCTTCAAAGTTTCTAAATCTTTGTAGTCAATGTATGTGGTGTTTTCTGCAGTAAAACGGCAGAATTTGCGACGACGATAAAAACGTGCCATAACAACTCTCCTAATAATTAGCCTTCGCTGTCTAAAGCGACATCTTCAGAACGAGCAGCTTTACGAGCGCGTTTTTCTTCTGCACTCTTAGCTAATAAAGACTCACCAGTAATGGCTTCATCACGACGGATGATAACGTTACGGATGATGGCATCGTTATAACGGAAAGCTTCGCCTAATTCGTCAACGATTTTTTGATCGCATTCGACATTCAACAACACATAATGAGCTTTATGGATTTTGTTGATTGGGTAAGCTAATTGACGACGACCCCAATCTTCTAAACGGTGTACTTGACCGCCAGAATCTTTAACAGTAGCCGTGTAACGCTCTATCATTGCAGAGACTTGTTCGCTTTGGTCTGGGTGTACCAGTAAAACGATTTCGTAATGACGCATGATTGCTCCTTACGGGTTAACAGCCCAAACGTAATGTAGGGGCAAGGAGTATGAAACTTAGTATCAAGCTTCGCTAGTTTATAGACAAAGATATCTATAAGGGGGGCAAATTATAAGTATGAATGGCATATTAAGCAATTGAAATTATATAAATCCACGCTCAGCAAAAGAAAGAGTCTCATATTCACCAACAATTAAATGATCTAAAACACGAATATCAACCAAAGCTAACGCTGATTTTAATCGTTCGGTAATACTGTGATCGGCGGCTGAGGGTTCGGGATAACCAGAGGGATGATTGTGTGCCAAAATTAAACTTGCTGAATGTAGTGCTAAGGCGCGTTTGAGGACTTCGCGAGGATGCACAGCACAGCTATCTAAAGTACCTGTAAACAGAATCTCAAAACGAATCAGACGATTTTGATTATCTAAAAATAAGGCAGCAAATAACTCTTGTTGATGATGGCGTAATTGCGCGCGTAAAAAACTTTTTACCATCTGTGGGCTGGTTAATAATTCTTTTTCGGCTAAAGATTGAGCCAGATAACGACGACCTAATTCTAAAGAAGCTTGTAAAAGGGAATATTTAGCTTCGCCAATCCCTTCTTGAGCTAAAACTTGTTCGGTAGGAGCTTCTAATAAGCAACGTAAGGAGCCAAACTGTTTAATCAGATCTCGGCCAATATCAACGGCAGATTTATTGACAGTACCTGTGCGTAAAAATAAAGCTAATAACTCTGCATCTGATAAAGAGCTTGCTCCTTGTTCTAAAAGTTTTTCACGAGGCCGTTCGGCATTTGGCCAGTCCTTGATTGCCATAAAAATCATCCTAATTTGTAAAACCTGTGACATTCTATAAGAAAAATGACTTTTTACTAGCCACAAGTTCATAAAACTATGTTTCGCTGGTCTTTGATTATGGTATCTTTATCGGCTGATTTAATGATGTTTAAGAATAAACGATGTTGGCAACCTTAAAACATAAACGTGTTATCTTGGCTGTGAGTGGTGGAATCGCTGCTTATAAAAGTGCGGATTTAGTTCGCCGTTTAAAAGATGCTGGTGCAGATGTTCATGTGGTGATGACAGCCGCAGCACAGCAATTTATTACGCCTTTAACTATGCAAGCGTTGTCGGGAAATCCTGTTCATACTGAATTGTTAGATTCTGCTGCTGAGGCAGGCATGGGACATATTCAATTAGCGCGTTGGGCTGATTTAATTTTGGTTGCTCCAGCCAGTGCCGATGTTTTGGCGCGTTTGGCACAAGGTATAGCCAATGATTTATTAACCACATTATGGTTGGCGACACGCGCAAAACGCGCTGTTGCCCCTGCAATGAACCAACAAATGTGGGCAGCAAACGTTACCCAAGAAAATTTAGCTAAGTTAGCCGAACAGGGGGTGACCATATTTACTCCTGCTGCTGGTAGCCAAGCGTGTGGTGATGTGGGTATGGGCAGAATGCCTGAAGCAGTTGATTTAGCACAGCGTTGTGCGGATTTGTTTGCAGTTGGCACATTAACAGGAAAAAAAGTAGTGATTACCGCAGGGCCAACTCAAGAAGCTTTAGATCCTGTGCGTTATATTACTAATCATAGTTCTGGTAAAATGGGCTTTTGTTTGGCCGAAGCCTGTGTTGAGGCAGGTGCTAGTGTTACTTTAATTAGTGGGCCTGTACATTTACCGACACCTGACCGTGTTCAACGTATTAAAGTGATTAGTGCAATGGATATGTTACAAGCCAGTCAACAAGCAGTCGCTGATGGGTGTGATTTGTTTATTGCCACAGCCGCAGTCGCCGATTATCGGCCAGCAACGGTCGCAGAACAAAAAATCAAAAAACAAGGTGATAATATTGTCATTGAGTTGGTTAAAAATCCTGATATTGTCGCTACCATTGCGGCATTACCTAATAAGCCTTTTGTATTGGGGTTTGCAGCCGAAACAGAACGTGTTGAAGAATACGCACGTGGTAAATTGAAAAACAAAAATCTTGATATGATTGCATGTAATGATGTATCACGCGCAGATATTGGCTTTCAAAGTGATGATAATGCGATGACTGTGTTTTGGCAAAATGGTATGGCTAAGTTAGAAAAATCGCCAAAAACTTACATTGCACGTCAATTAGTGAATTTGTGTGCTAAGCAGCTACAGAATTAATCAGTTTTATTTTACCTTTGCAGAATCAATTATGAAATTACAAGTTAAAGTTTTAGATAAACGTATTGGCACAGAGTTTCCATTACCGAGTTATGCGACAACAGGTTCGGCAGGCTTAGATTTAAGAGCGTGTATTAACGAGCCTTTAACTATAGCAGCCGGTGAAACAAAATTAATTGGTACAGGGTTAGCTTTATATATTCAAGACTCTGCTTATGCAGGTTTAGTATTGCCACGTTCGGGCTTAGGTCACAAACATGGTATTGTTTTAGGTAATTTAGTAGGTTTAATTGATTCTGATTATCAAGGCGAGCTAATGCTGTCTTGTTGGAATCGTGGTCAGCAACCATTTACTATTCAAGTTGGTGAACGTTTGGCACAATACGTGCTTGTGCCTGTTATTCAAGCAGATTTAACAGTAGTTGATGAATTTGTAGCTACCGAACGTGGAGCTGGTGGTTTTGGTCATTCTGGCCGACATTAATAAGATTTATACAGTTATTGCTTATTTTAAGCTCATAATGGTTTGATGTTCAGATAATACGCTAATTGTAGAGCGATGCGACGTCCTAATATAGTCATTAGGATATTGGCCTAATACAATGATACCCAGATAGATAAGATTAGAATTAGGGGAAGAAAATTGGCTCAGCAAAAAACGGTTTTTAAGATGGCAATGCCTTTTGTGATAGGTGTTACTGTCTTATTGTTGGTAATTATAGCGGTGATTGGTTTTATTGCTATTTCTGACCAAAAAAGACAGCAAGTAGAAGAAGCTAAGCAATATGAACAACGAGCCGTTGATGTAGTCAATAACTTTTTAGAACAGCAAGATGACTTTGCTAAACAATTAGCTAGTCAGCCTTCTGAAATTATTGTTGGAAAAATTGCAGGTGCTGTATTGGCACAAGTGGTTCTAACGGGTGATGAAACGACGCCTAAATCGCTTAGTTTTAGCAATCAAGATTTATTACGTCGCGCTGCGGCTCAAGGTGGCAATGTTGCCGCTGAAATGAGTGTCGATAATGGTGTGCGTATTTTGGCGATGGTTAAACCCTTATCAGACGGTAAAGGCTTATTACTCGTTAATACTGAGTTTGATTTTTTACAAAAAAGTTTAGAAGGCTTTAGTAAAAAAGAGGGAGGAAAAATCAAATTAGTACAAAAATTAGGAAAAGAAGGTCAAGATGAGACAATTATTAATTTGAATGCTGATAATTTAAAATCATCGCCAATTAAAGTGGCTAATGCTAATTGGTATTTGCTGATTGAAGCACCACAAAAACAAAGTAAAGTTTATATTATTATTGGCGTATTGTTTGGGTCAGCAATTGCCGTGATTATTGGTATGATCCGTTTAGTGCGCAAGTTTGACCACACACTCAATCAAGATATGACGGCTATTCAAAGTATGCTTAAAGGTGAAAAGCCTGCAACACCGCTTAACTTTGAACTTACCAAAGATTTGCATGGTACGCTTGTAGCTAATCCTGTGATTGCAGCAACGATTAAACAAGAAGAAAAGAAAAGCGAATTGGATCAACTGGCAAGCATAGATCATCAAGCTTTAGAAATGACGGCTGTTGATGTCAATAGTTTGAAGCAAAAGCAAGAAGATGTGCCTAAATATAACGAAGCAGACATGTTGTCGTTGGATAGTATTAAAGACATTGCACCACAATCCGTAGAAAAAGTAGAACAAAAGCTTGATACTAATTCTCTAGAATACCAAAAAGCTCAATTAAAATTAGCTGAAGAAACAGCCATACCTAAACATATCTTTAGGGCTTATGATATTCGGGGTAAAGCACATAGTGAAATTACGCCAGCTTTAGCACATCAAATTGGTTTGGCGATTGGTACAGAAGCACGTAATCGTGGCGAAGCAACGATTGTAGTAGGGCGAGATGTGCGTTTGTCGAGTGAAGAGTTATTAAAGTCTTTAGTCGCTGGTTTGCAAGAAACGGGTTGTGATGTCATTGATGTCGGCGAAGTCCCATCACCTGTTCTGTATTATGCAGCCAAAAATATTGGTACGGGTAGTGGTGTTATGGTCACTGCTAGTCATAATCCTGCACCAGATAATGGCTTTAAAATTATGTTAGGCCATCACACCTTAGTTGATACCGAAATTGCTGCTTTACGCCAACGTATCTTGGACAAAGATTTCGTTAAAGGTAAAGGCTCTTATGTGATGCGTGACATTGCCGATGATTATTTACAAGCTATCCATGATGATGTGATTTTAGCCAATGGCTTTAATGTGGTTGTTGATGCTGGTAATGGTGTTGCTGGGCCTTTTGCTGTCAAAATGTTGAAAGATTTGGGGTGTACAGTCAGCGAGTTGTATTGTACACCTGATGGTAGTTTCCCGAACCATGATCCTGATCCAAGTAAATTAGAAAATTTAGATGATTTATTGAGTGACGTGGCAATTAGTGGTGCAGATTTAGGTTTGGCCTTTGATGGTGATGGTGACAGAGTTGTTATTGTGACGGGTTCTACCAAAGTAATTGCCAGTGATAAATTATTGATGTTGTTTGCTAAGGAGCTATTAGCAACACAACCAGGTGCGGATATTTTATTTGATGTTAAATGTAGTCGTGATTTAGTCACTATTATTAACACTAATGGTGGTCGACCGATTATGACTAAAACGGGGCACTCTTATATTAAAGCAGGCATGGAGCAAACAGGTGCTTTATTAGCAGGTGAAATGAGTGGTCATTTCTGCTTTAAAGATCGTTGGGGTGGTTTTGATGATGGTTTATATGCTGCCGCACGTTTCTTAGAAATATTAGCGAATAATTTTGGTGCAACTGCTGATGAGTTATTTGCGGAATTCCCTGAGCGTTGTGTGACACCTGAAATTCAAATCTTGGTTGATGAGGAGCGTAAACACAGTTTAATCGAAACATTAATTGCTCAAAACCGTGAAATTAGTGGTGGAGTAATTAACACCACAGATGGTTTACGTGTTGAATTTGCGTATGGTTGGGGGGTAGTGAGGGCATCGAATACAGGCTCTTATTTAGTTGCCCGATTTGAGGCAAATGATGAAGTAGGTTTGCAGCAAATTAAAGCAACCTTTAAAGAGCTTTTACAAAAAGCAGACCCTATGATGTTAGTTTCATTGTAATTTTAGAGGAAAAACATGACCTTATCGCGTGACGCAGCATTAAATGTTGCTCAGGTTTTAACCGAAGCTTTGCCATATATTCAACGTTTTGCAGGAAAAACGGTAGTCGTTAAATATGGTGGCAATGCCATGACTGATCCAGAGTTAGAAAATTCGTTTGCTCGCGATATTGTATTGTTAAAAACTGTGGGATTAAATCCTATCGTGGTGCATGGTGGTGGGCCACAAATTGGTGATTTATTAACTAAAATTGGTAAACAATCTGAATTTATTGATGGTATGCGTGTCACTGATGCCGAAACTATGGATGTGGTTGAAATGGTCTTGGGTGGCTTGGTCAATAAATCTATTGTTAATTTAATTAACAAAAATGGCGGTCGTGCCATGGGTTTAACAGGTAAAGATGGCAATTTAATTCGCGCCAAAAAAATGTACCTAGAAAAGACTCAAGCAGATGGCTCAGTTCAACAAGTTGATATTGGTCAGGTGGGTGAAGTTGCTGGCATCAAAACTGATGTTTTAGAAATGTTTATGGCCAGTGATTTTATTCCTGTCATTGCGCCTGTTGGTGTGGGTGATGCAGGTGAGTCTTATAATATCAATGCCGATTTGGTAGCAGGTAAAGTTGCAGAAGCCTTAAAAGCCGAAAAACTCATTTTGTTAACTAACATCACAGGTGTATTAGATAAAAACAAAAATATCTTAACAGGTTTAAGTACACAGGATGTTGATAATCTTATTGCCGATGGCACAATTTATGGTGGTATGATTCCTAAAATTTCCTGTGCGTTGGATGCAGTAAAAGGCGGTGTGATAAGTGCTCACATTATTGATGGACGCGTTCCTCATGCTGCGTTATTAGAGATTTTTACGGATGAAGGTATTGGTACATTAATTACTAATCGTAAAAATGTACGTAAAAAATAATCTTTTTTGTTGCGTTGACTCTAGCTCTCTCCCATAGGGAGAGAGCTCTTTTACCCTTCGACTCCGCTCAGGGAACAGAATTTTGGCGGCTGAGAGTCAAAGTTCTAAGCGGCTAAACACACCTGATTACGACCACTACGTTTAGCTTGATATAATGACTGATCTGCACGTTGCATCAGGCTAGACAAGGTTTCATAAGGATATATTGGAGAAGCGACACCAATGCTGACGGTAATTGGGATTGTATTGATGCCATCCTCCAGATAAATAGGACAGTTTTCTATACTTTTGCGTAAACGCTCTGCAACATCAAAGCTTATTTCTTGTGGCGTTTGTACTAATAAAATAGCAAATTCTTCACCGCCTACACGTCCTGCAATATCGGTTTCACGAAGTGCTGATTTTAGAATTTGTGATACTTTTTGTAAGACTAAATCGCCTGCTGCATGGCCAAAAGTATCATTAATGTGTTTAAAAAAGTCTATATCACACATTAATAACGTTAAAGGTTCGTTATAACGTTTGCTGCGGTTTAGTGTTTGTTCAGATAGATGTAAAAATTGGCGACGATTATATAATTGTGTTAATTCATCTGTCGTTGCCAAATAAAGCAAATTATCTTCTAGCTTTTTACGTTCAGTCATATCGGTTGACATGCCCAATAACGCATAAATTTTTCCTGATGAATCATGTAAAGGGACTTTGACAGACCAATAATATTTTAGCTCGGTATCATTAATCAGTTGTAAAGTTTCGAGCGTGGCTAGTTTTTCGTTTTTGTCGATGACTATTTGATCGTTGATTTTTAATTGATCACTTACTGCCTGAGTAAATAAATTAGTATCGCGTAAACCAATAATATGCAAAGGAGATTTTTTTACGACTTCCGCTAAAGCATTATTCGCATATAAATAGCGACCATCAAGAGATTTCATATATACACAAGCTCCCATATTATCCAATACGGTGCTTAATAAAACTTGATTGTTTTGTAAGCTACTTTCTAGGATATGAATATTTTCGACACTATAATTAACAGTCTCATTAATCGTTGTATGCTGTGAGTTTACAGAAGAAAAGAGGTGGCATAAGGCGTGCCACTGATCGTCATTAATACCAATGTTATCGAGTGCATATTGTCGTAAAGTTTCATTCATCCATAATGCAGATGAGTTATTAGTATCCATATCACGTCCTTTTATTAATTTGAATAGACAATCTATCGATATCATTAGTTTGTCAATAAGGAAAAAATTATACAAAAAACGATTGTCCTCAAAGTGTCATTTTTTGTTCATCTTCGTTTCATGCAAATCACTCATAGTGTTTGTTATTGACATGATGGAGAAGACAAAAGATGATGACTATGTCAGCACAAACCATTTATAACGAAACAGCTTTTGTTATAAAGAATAGTCAAGGGGCTATTAATAAACAACCTAAATTTGTCGCAAAATTTGCATCAAATCAACAACAAATTTTGGCAGCCCAAGTATTAAGAAGCCAAACTTTTGGTCAAGAATATGGTGTGAGTTTTGCACAAGGGATAGATCAAGATATTTATGATGAATATTGTTTGCATCTAAATGTTTATGATAACAATACAGGCGCAATTATTGCCACTACACGTTTATTAACCGATGATAACGCACGATTATTAAATGGGTTTTATTCTCAGCAAGAGTTTGAGTTATCGACATTATTGACCAGCTTAAAGGGAAGAGTTTTAGAAATTGGTCGAACTTGTGTGCATCCTGATTATCGTTCAGGTGCGGCAATTACGGTATTATGGTCGGCATTGGCTGAGTATTTATTGGCAGAAAATTTTAATTATCTAATTGGCTGCGCGTCTATTCCTTTAGGGCAACAAGCCGTTCCTGTCACACAAATCATTGCAAGTTTAGATGAGGAAAATTTTTTGGCAGATGAGCTAGCAATTATTGCAAAACGAAGCCTGCCTGTACAAACAAACGTTAATAGTGTGATGACTCATAGTAAGTTATCATTGCCGCCATTATTAAAAGCCTATTTGCGTATGAACGCTAAATTAGCTAGCCAAGTTTATTATGACCAAGACTTTAATTGTGCCGATGTTTTTATTATCTTAGACGTTGCTCATTTGGCTGGTCGTTATGCCCAACGTTTTTTAAAATTAGCTTAGGTTTTACAGATGGTTCAATCAAAATCACTTACAGGATGGTTTAAATTAGCACGTATAGGTGTACATTTAGGCGAAGGATTTGTATTAGGTACAGCATCAGGTGCGCTGTTTTTCCCCCATAAACCTTTTCAACAACCTGTGGTGAAATTTTGGCATCGTCGTTTATGTCAAATTTTAGGTGTCACGATTAAAGTGACAGGTCGAGCTGATAAACGACCAGCGTTATGGGTAAGTAATCATGTCTCTTGGTTAGATATTCCTGTGATTGGCGCACATTTTCCTGTACATTTTTTATCAAAAGCCGAAGTAGAAGCATGGCCAGTTGTAGGGAGATTAGCCAAAGCAGGTGGTACTTTATATATTAAACGAGGCTCAGGAGACTCTAAAGCCGTAGCCAAACAAATGGCTGAACATTTACAAGTAGGGCGTTCGGTATTGTTTTTTCCAGAAGGAACAACCACAGATGGCACAGGTTTAAAACGATTTTTTCATCATTTATTTCATGCTGCCTGTGTGACAGGCTCGGATATTCAACCAGTTGTCCTGCGTTATACTGATAAACAAGGAAATTTACATACCGTTGCGCCTTTTATTGGTGATGATGAATTTGGTGAGCATTTATTTAAAGTGATTCAAGAGCAACATATTCATGTTGAATTAAAAATATTACCGCGTGTCTCTGTGTATGGCAAAGATGAACGTAGCTTGGCTAAAGAGTTACAAGCAATGATGGCGGCAGCTTTACAAGAGTAATTGACTGGCATAATAGCCATGATCGGTTGCCCATTTTGCCGCATGGCCAATTAATAAAATCAGGGCAATATTATTTAACAAGCTAATGAATAATACTAATAGTAATTTTGGCCAACGGTGTTCTAAATAGTATTTAAGGCTAACTAACCAAATGGCACACGGTAAACTAATAATGGCAAAAGCCAAAATAGGTTTATATGCTAAATGCCAATGATAAATCTCGGCTTGTTGTAAACCATAAACAACGGCACTAATTAACATAAAACTTAAAACACTTGCTAACAAACACGCTTTTAGTAGTTTTGATAATAACCATCGTTTATCAACTAAATAATTAGCAATACTCAAAGAAACAAAGGCTGTGCAAACAAAAGTAATCAGTAGAATGGTAAAAATTGATGGCAGTTGAGTGATGATGAGTGCGTGACTAATGAGAGAAAACAACCAAAACATGAATATCAACAAATCATCAAAAAGATATGGCTAGTATAAAATCCAATTAGCTTAGTTTATTGATAATAAAAGACGAAATTGCCTCTCTATAGAATAGTATCGTCAGTTAATTTGGTTTCGACTTCACTCAATCAATGCAAAAATGCGCCATGAGCGAAGTCGAAGGGCAATGTTAATTAATGCTGATAACGAGCCAATTCAACAGGGTCATGCGCGCTAAATAATTGCACTTCATGGCCTTTGTTTTGGGCAAGTTGTTGTAAACGTTTGGTATTGTAGAGACGGTCTTTATTATTAGCGGCTAAGGTGTATTGCAACATATCTAAGCCAATGGGACAGCTTGAGTCAGCGGCAATTTGATTATGATGAAAATAGGCATCGCCACAGTGCATTAACCAGCCATCTTGAGTGTTGACGGCAACGCCACTATGACCGCGTGTATGACCAACTAAAGGGACTAATAAAATTTCATCTTTTAATTCTGGAATGGCACGAATACTATCAAACCCCTGCCATTTTTCACCTTCAGTTTTATAGGTTTGCCAGTTAACACCATGCGCCCATTGATGTGGCTTATAACGCTGTTTTTCGCGCCAATTTGGATTCATCGCCGCATTAAATTCTGGGGCAAAAATGTGAACTTTGGCGTGTGGAAAGTCGGCTAAACCGCCTGCATGATCTAAATCCAAATGTGTCACTAAAATATGGCGAACATCACTTGGATTAAAACCAAGCTCTTTAACTTGCATATAAGCGGTTTCACGATAATCAGCAACAGGGCGAGAGCCTGCAACAAAGGCATAGCCTAAACGCTGATTAGGATGTTTGACATCTTCAATACCAAATCCTGTATCAACTAAGACTAAGCCATCATTACTTTCAATCAACAAACAATGACAAACCATTTTGCCATCATCAGTGATTTTGCCATGCCCATTGATAAATGGTGCACCATGAGGGCAGAGTGTGCCACAGTTTAAGTGATGTATTTTTAATGCCATAACATAACCTATTAATTTTATTGGGATAGCCCAAAAATGAATGGGTCATTAAAGGGCATAAACAAAATAGCGTACAGAATATAGCAAGCTTATTAAGCAAAGGGAACTTTTCGCCCCACTAAACTTTCTAGATAAACTAATTCATCGTCTGTATGATTAAGCATTGCTTCATCGCCAACAGACCCTGTGTTCTGAATCCGTTTGGCTTGATGGTGTGTGGCTTCTAGTAAATTGGTTGGAGCTGCTTTGACATTCGCGGTTAAATCAACTTTGCCATAACATAAACACACATAACTACTGTCTGCATTACTTTCCATATAAACGCCTGTGCCACGAATGCCAATGGTTGCAGCAGGTGTGAACAGTTGTTTTGATCCTTTGCCAAAAACACTTAATAAGCCACCTGTTAATAAACGTAAACTGGTAATTACCGATCTACTTTGTTGGGATACAGGTGTAAAACGCACTTGGCTATTAGGTCGTAAGGTAAAAGCATTATCACCAATCACAAAGCTAGCACTATGTGTGGTTGTTTTGATAAAGCTATTGGCGTTAATGCGTGTTTTATCGTGAGCAATACGACCATTCACCCAAGTTTCTCCCTGTAAACTTTGGGCAAAACCGCCTGCATGACTGAGATTAGGTAACAATAAACTTGTGCCTAAGGCTAAGCCTGTTTGTAGAAATTGGCGGCGAGATAGGCAATATTGGCAAGTAGAGTGAGACATATTCGTATTCCTTTTTAGAGGGTATCCATTTGAGTTTTTGTAATAGAGCTTGTTACAAGCAGTTTGAGAATAATTGTTTGGTTCTTGTAAGGCAATAAAAAAGCTGTAAATAATCTCTTACAGCTTTTTTGAAATTGTATTTTTATTGAGAGTTAAGCTGCCGCTTGCGGTTGGGGTTATGAACTGTAGCGTAAAAAACTATCAAAACCTACTTATTTAGTATGTTTTTTAAGCAAAAGGTATTGATTCTCTCCTGAAAATAGCCTACTTTAACAGCGTGTTGATGCTATTTATAGCGTTAATGCCTATGGCTAGTTCGGCCAAACGTAAAGCCTGTGGAAAGAATGTGAGACCTAGAGGGGTATGGTGTTGGC
>NZ_CALETI010000392.1 GCF_937920075.1 uncultured Agitococcus sp. | reverse complement strand
AACGCTGTGTGACAGGTGCTTGTTGTTGTGGCTCTGCACTAGATGCACTTGATGCGCCTACACCCGCACCGCCACCACCGCCACCACCGCCACCACCGCCACCACCGCCAAAGGTGGCCGATTGAATAGCGCGTAACTGTCCTAGCTGTGATGCTAATGCTGCTGCACCCATAGCCGCGCCTAATGGCCACCCACCAATCTTACTACCCTGTCTAGCTGCTTCTATTACTGTTGATGGAATAGCTATTGCCGCATCTGCTAACCTAGCCGCCTTTGTTAGCTCAAACATTTTACGCGAATGTTGGCTAAATCCGCCAAAATCTGCCGCAAAAAACGCAATCGCGCCTTGTAAATTGCTCTTATTAAATGCCTTTGTCATCTCTTGAATTTTGTTGCCAGTGCCTAGAATTAAATCTAAACGCTTGGCCTGATATTGCGCTTCGGCTTCTAGCTTTATCCCGTTAATAACGTCCTGCAGGTCGGCCTCAGCCATAGCAATGTCTGTCAGCTTCTGCATTTTCTGCGCGTGTTGCTCGTCCATGATTTCAAGCTCAGTCATGCCGCCTTGACGCACACCATCCATCAAGATTCCAAGCTGCTCTAATCGCGCCGCGTGCTGTGCAAAATCTTCCTCGGCGTTTTTGTCGTTGATTGCCTTCTCTGTTTCGTGTTGAGCAATCATCAATTCAGTGGTTTTTTTATCGGCTTGTTCGTTAAGCGCGATGATTCCAGATAGATATTCGCTTTTTGTTAAAGTACCATCTTGTAAGTGCGCTTTTAATGATTCCGATTGTTCTTTATAGTGTTTTTTCTCAAGCTGATCTTCACTCATGTTCTTTTCGAGAATAAGGTTTAGCTCTTTTTGAGCAGCTGCTTTCAATTGCTCAAGTTTTTTGGCTTCTTGCGCTGCTGCTTTTTTGTCTTTGTCGGATTCTCCGCCCGATGAATCTTTTTTATTTCCACCAAACTTTTCTAAGCTGTCCGTTGATGTTTCTGCTAAAAACTTATCTAATAGGTCATTTAAAACTCGGTCATTTTGCGCTTTTTCTTTTCGCGCTTGGCTTTCGTTTACAAGTTTGTCACGCTCTGCCAAGATTTCAGCAATCGTTTCTTGATAAGCCTGTTTTGTTGCGTCAAGATTTTGTTTTAGGTTGTAAGATGGTGCTAATGGGTTTAATACACTTGCAATTTTACGCCCGTATATTTCGGCTTCCGTTACTAAATCAGCCAATTCTACGGCTGCAATTTTTACAAATGCGCGTATGTTTTGAGGTAATTCACTAAAAGCGCGTTTTATAAATTCGACTATCTCGGTAATTGTGCTTTCGTTCTCATTCCCCCATTCGCTAATGATTAGTTGTATTTCATCAATAGCGTTTCTAACATCGGTTGTCCATCCGTCAAACGCGATACCTACAGCCTCAATATATCCCTGTAACTCGCCACTGGCTAACATCGCATTAAGTTCTGCTAACGATGCGCTTGCGCCCTCAAAGGCATCTTGTAACACGTCTGTCGCGCCTGCTTCGCCTATCTGAAAAAACAGGTTATCCCATGAATCGCCAAAGTTAGCAATTGCGCCGTCTAGTGACTCCATGCGCTTTTTCATTGCGCCGTCAAAATTAACTTCGCCTAATTTAATCAGGTATTCTTCAATTGCCGCTGAATTGTTGGCAATGACTTCGGTCGTGCCTTTGAACGTAAACGCGATGGTGTCGCCTTGATTCTTTGACTTAATGCCAAACTCTTTTAAACGCTCAAACTCACCTGTCGCCGCGTCTGCTACGGCTTCAATCATTTGGCTTAAATCTTTACCTAATGCCGCGCTTGTATCGCCGTAAGATTTTAACGCTCGCTCGCTAGGGGTTAAACCTAAATTGACTAGCTTTGTAAATCCATCGACAGCTTGGGCAAGGTCGTAAGGTGTTTGTTGTGCAAATTGTTGCAGTGTTCCAAACGCTTCGTTAGCTCCCTCTAGTGAGCCTGTGGCAGTCTCTAACCCTGCTTTTAGAATACCGAATTGGCGATTGACTTCTATTAACTTTTGCAAGCCTTCCATTGCGCCAAACATTGACAACAAACCAACTGCCATGTTTTTTACGGCTCGCGCTGCACCATCACCCGCGTTTTGCGTTTGCTGCAATTGTTGATTGACGTTGTTTAGCTGAGTGCGTAATTGGCCAACATCAGCGCGAATACTAATAATTAGGTCATCAGTTGTTGCCATGGATTTTGTCCAATTCAGCGTTTATTTCTTCAAACTCAGCCAATGACATAGGCTTGCTATAGCTTTTGCCTGTTGATACTTCCATCTTGTCTAGGTGAGTATCCCACAATAGCCAAAAGTCGGCAGGGGTTAGCTGCCAAGCATCAGACGGCGGTATTGATAAGTAGATAACCGCGTTTGACCACAAAACAGACCAAACGCGGCCATTATCTACTTTTTTTGGTCATCTTCTGACCCCACCGTTTTAATGTCGGTATCACTACCAGCCGACAATGCTGCCGCGATGAATTGGGTAACTTTCGTTGTAACGTCAATCAATCCCTCGTTCATCACAACATCGCCGATGCCGTCCCGTGTCCACCATTTCGGATGTCTTCCGTTAATTGGTGCTGCACATATCTGAATAATAGAGACAACATCACCCGCTTTAAAAGTACCGCTTGCAACATCGTTCCGCAAAAAGCCGACCGCGCCCTTATTTAAAACGGTTTCTAATTTGTCTAGGTTTTTAAATGACGGCACTAACTCAAAGTGTTCGCCATTTAAAACCAAGTCAATAATGCCACGATTAGCCATAACTCACCCTTTAAGCCGCTGTATAAGTGATTGTACCCGCGCTTTCTAAGCTCATGCTAAAGTTTTCTTC
>NZ_CALETI010000391.1 GCF_937920075.1 uncultured Agitococcus sp. | reverse complement strand
GAGTGGGTTGGACAAATCTTGATGAACTCAAAGTGGCTTGTCAGCTCACCGATTGCCAGGGAATTGTTCTCACCAAGGCCGATGTTTTGTGTGGCGAAAAAGAAATAAAGCTTTATCAAAACGGAAAACTTCACTTAATAAACCTGAATACACCCAAATATATTTTACTGTGCCTGCCAAAGCATTGGCATAGCTAAAACATTGATTAATCGCTTGATTAAATTCGGCTTGGGTAACATCATTTTTCTTGGCTTCAACAATAATGATTGGCTTTTGATGTGTTGTATCATCATACACCACAATATCCGCTTCTCGTTTATCTGAACCAATGGTCACACTAACAAACTGTTTAATATTTTCAACTGGATAACCATGTTCAAGCACCAGTTTTAAAAAGGCTTCGGCTTGTACTTTTTCTTCAGGGTTATTGTAATTTCTACTTTTACCTTGATGCAGATAAGTGATTGTTGATTTATCTTCTGAAATTTCAATCAGTTTTTGCGTTAAGCCTTGTTCAAACAATGTCATTACTTTTTATTCCAAAAAAATGCTAGGACTTAGCTATTGATAATTACGCGTAAGTCCTATCTCTACCCAAACTTACTCCACCGTCACACTCTTGGCCAAATTACGCGGTTGGTCAACGTCTGTACCTTTAATCACCGCCACATGATAGGACAATAACTGTAATGGCACGGTATAAATAATCGGGGCAACTTCATCAGCCACACTCGGAATCCCCAAGACCGTAATACCATCTTCATTACGAATTGACACATGATGATCAGCAAAGACAAATAATTGACCACCACGCGCACGCACTTCTTGTAAGTTTGATTTTAACTTATCAATCATGTCGTTATTAGGTGCAACCACCACCACAGGCATATCTTTATCCACCAAGGCTAAAGGCCCATGTTTTAACTCACCTGCGGCATAAGCTTCAGCATGAATATAAGAAATTTCTTTGAGCTTTAACGCCCCTTCCATTGCGACAGGATATTGCGCACCACGACCTAAGAACAAGGTATGATGTTTTTCGCCAAAAGCAATTGCCATACGCTCAATTGCTTTGTCTAAGCCCAAGACACTTTCTAACACAACAGGTAAATTTTGCAATTGGCGAACAATTTTGGCTTCGGTTTCTTGGTTTAAACGACCACGAACATGACCGACATTTAACACCAACAACATCAAGGCCACTAATTGTGTGGTAAAAGCTTTGGTAGATGCCACACCAATTTCTGGGCCTGCATGGGTAATAAACGATAAATCAGACTCACGAACCAAGGTGGAGGTTGGCACATTACAAATACACAAGGAAGCTAAAATGCCACGTTTTTGTGCTTCACGTAAAGCGGCTAAAGTATCTGCCGTTTCGCCCGATTGAGAAATAGTGACTAACAAGGTATTTTCGGGTAATACTGTTTCGCGGTAGCGATATTCACTAGCTACTTCGACAGTACACGACACCCCTGCTAAAGCTTCAAACCAATAACGTGCCACATAACCTGCGTGATAACTGGTACCACAAGCAATAATTTGAATATGTTTAACCTTAGCCAAAATATCAGATGCTTTAACACCAAAAGCTTGTGGATTGACTAATCCATCAACGACACGGCCATCTAAAGTGCGTTGAATCGCTTGTGGCTGCTCATAAATTTCTTTGAGCATATAGTGACGATAGCCACCTTTATCACTGTTATGTAATTGTGCATCTAATTCAGTAATAGGATGTTGTATCGGCTGTCCATCTTCGTTATATACTTTGACTTGTTCACGATACACTTCTGCCATATCGCCTTCGTTTAAATATAAAAAACGATTAGTGACAGGTAATAACGCTAATTGATCAGAGCCAATAAAATTTTCACCAATACCTAAACCAATGACTAAAGGAGAGCCTTTACGCACCGCAATTAAACGTGCAGGTTCAGATGCACGAATAATGCCTAACGCGTAAGCACCTTCTAAATAAGTAACAGACTTTTTAACCGCAGCAAATAAATCGTGTGTATGCTGTAATTCACGATGCACCAAATGCGCAACCACCTCGGTATCGGTTTGTGAAACAAATTGGTAACCTTGTGCAGTTAATTCGTGACGTAATTCTTCATAATTCTCAATAATGCCGTTATGGACAACGGCAATATCACCAGACACATGCGGATGGGCATTATCTTGGGTTGGTGCACCATGTGTTGCCCAACGAGTATGAGCAATGCCAATATGACCATTAACCTGCGCTGCTTCAGCCGCAAGCTCTAATTCACGGACTTTACCTGAACGACGCTCGCGCACTACGCTATTATTATGAATGACCGCCAAGCCCGCAGAATCATATCCACGATACTCTAAACGTTTTAAACCTTCAATTAAAATGGCAGCTACATTACGTTCAGCAACTGCACCTACAATCCCACACATAGTTTTTCTCCTAAACTATTAGTTATTTTTTCTTTTGGGGACGATTCCATCCCTCAATGTTACGCTGAATGCCACGTGCAACCGCCAAATGATTAGCAGGCACATCTTTACTAATTGCTGAACCAGCACCTGTTGTTGCACCATCACCAATGACAACAGGGGCAATTAATGATGAATTTGAACCAATGAAGGCATCCGCACCAATAATTGTTTTAAACTTATTAGCCCCATCATAGTTACAAGTAATGGTACCTGCACCAATATTGCTACGCTCACCCACTTCACTATCACCCAAATAGGCTAAGTGATTGGCTTTTGCACCATCGGCCATAATCGTATTTTTGGTTTCGACAAAATTACCAATATGAACGTTTGCTCCAATTTTACTTTGTGGACGAATACGAGCAAATGGACCAATTTGAGCATTTTGGCCAATTTCAGCATCTTCTAACACCGAATTAGCACGAATTTCAACACCATCAGCAATTTTACAATTCTTAATAACACAATTTGTGCCAACTTTCACTCCATTACCAAAATGATTATCTCCTTCTAAAAGGACGTTGGCATCAAAAAATACATCCATGCCTATAGTCGCTGTACCACGCATATCAAACCGTGCAGGATCAATAATCGTTGCACCTGCACGCATTAAGTTATCTGCTTGTAAACGCTGATAAACACGCTCCAGTGTTGATAGTTGTAATTTATCATTAATCCCTTCAACTTCCCATGCCGCTTGCGGCTGGTAAGTATGCACGGCTAAACCTTGCTGCACAGCTAAAGCGATGACATCCGTTAAATAATATTCACCTTGGGCATTATTGTTTTTTAAGGTGGGTAACCACTGATGCAAATGACAATTAGGTACACACAAAATGCCTGTATTGACTTCAGTAATTTGTTTTTCTTGCTCTGAGGCATCTTTTTGCTCAACAATACGTTGCACCAAACCTGCTTCACGAACAATGCGACCATAACCTGTTGGATTTGCTAAATTAACGGTTAACAGGGCAATTTTTTGATTATCGACCACTAAATCTAATAATTTTTGTAAGGTTTCGGGGGTAGTTAATGGCACATCACCATATAGAATTAAACTTTTACCTGTTTCAGGTAATTGTGATAAAGCCATTTGTACCGCATGGCCTGTGCCTTTTTGTTCTGCTTGTAACGCCCATGCTAAATTGTCTTGATTAGCAAAATGCTTTTGTACCACTTCGCCGCCATGACCATAAACAACAATGGTGCGGCTAGATTGTAACTCTTGTGCAGTTGCCAACACATGCGCCAATAAGGGTTTTCCTGCCAAGGGCTGCATCACTTTTGGCAATACCGACTTCATGCGAGTACCTTTACCCGCCGCTAAAATAATGACACTTAATTCCATCTTAAACTACCTAAAACAAAAAAAGGCAGCATAAATGCTACCTTTTTATGGGTTTTTGCATTGTGGCGAAACAATACATTGACATCCTCCCCACCCTTGAACGGCGAGGATTCCCTCTACAGGACGGCAATATCCTGCCGCACACCTC
>NZ_CALETI010000390.1 GCF_937920075.1 uncultured Agitococcus sp. | reverse complement strand
GCTAACTCAGTTAAAATTCTCTTATGGCCTGTATGCGTTTTGTTCAGACCAATATCTTTTAATAACGATACTTTACCAATCTTTTCGCCATTATTATCTTTTCTGCTAATGCGCTCACTATTGGCTAACGCAATATACTCATCATACTTAAAAACAATAGTTACAGGCGTAGAAGGAAAGGCACGGTTAAAAACACGGCTAATATCGGCTAACTGGCTGCGTGTAGGTAATAAACCATTAGGTCTTGGCTTAAGAGCAATGGCCAACACCACAAGGCCATCATAATCAGAGGTTAAATTTTTGGCTTGCGATGCAGTCCAGTCTTGGCTACCAAACAACATATTTTGTTGATTAAAGGCTTGGTCATCTACCATCCCCAAAAAATATACCTCTTTAATTAAACTTTGAGCTTCATCATTTGGCTTGTAGTAATCCTCTAATATATCTTTCGGCTTAATTGCCTCATTGACCGTACTGTTGAGAGGAATATTTAACTCGTCAAACAATGCTTTGACGGCAGGTGCTAGCGGTAGGCTATTAAAATTATTAAGGCTATTTATAAAATTCATAAAATGTAAATCCTAAATTATCTTTTGCATAAAGACTTAGTTAAACTAAGCGTCAATCACTAAGTCTTTTTAAAAACTGGGGTAATTAGCTGACAATAAACCACGCGATTAAATCCATATTAGCAGCGTCAAACTTAGCTATAGGTGCTGCTTCTGTTTTGGCTTTTGCTATCGCCTGAGTATTTCCTTGTCTAATATTTTTAAGCATATCTAAAGCTGCCTTACCTGCGGTCACTTGGACAGTACCATCCTCCTGAACTTCTTCGGTCACCGTTTGAAGCTTTAGCCAACGTTGCAACATATCAGCTAATTTTTGAGCAGCTTGACTGTCCCCATGATCTATAGGTTGTTCTACATAACGCACTTCATCTTTGTGTTGGTTGAGTGCTTGTAGTACCTCTTTTTGGTTCTGCAAAACATTTTGCCCGTGCTCGTTAATATAAATCAACTCATAGCCTTTATAGGGGTGCGAAGCAGATTGTTTGGTAGGATAACCTAACAAAGCAACAATACCTAACTGCGGACAAATATCTGCCAAGCCTTTAAAGCCCGTATATACCCCACGAGGCATTGCTTTATAAAAAGCTTCTCGACTACGTAATTCGGCTAAAAGCTCTTGCCTAAATACCTCTAATGACAA
>NZ_CALETI010000389.1 GCF_937920075.1 uncultured Agitococcus sp. | reverse complement strand
CTAAAAAATACACTAAATAGGTAGGTTTTAATACTTTTTCAAGCTGCTGTTAGTTCCCCTCATTTAGCAGAGTTATTACCCATTCCCATCGAAATAGGCAGCACACATAATGAAATTCGTTTTTACTCTGCTGACCATTATTCGCAACAACATAAAGTCACTAGTACCACCGAACAAAGTGACCCTTTTTATGAACACAGTTTGGTCGTCAAAATGAGGGCTTTTATTTTATCGCGCGCTGACCAAGCTCTCACGGCTGATGATGTGGCTCAGTATCTAAATATGAGTGTGCGCACTTTACGACGACGTTTAGCTGATATTGGTATGTGCTTTAATGATATTCGTTTAGAAGTACGGATGCAGGCAGCAACACGTTATTTAAAATATTCAAAAATGAGTATTGAGCGAATTGCTAATGTTGTGGGGTATAGCGATCAAGCCAGCTTTACCCGTGCTTTTCAAAAATGGGCAAACGACACGCCAGATGCGATTCGTCGCAAACATCGCCTACAGCAAAACATCATGGCACCAAATTAATCCTTAAAAGTGCTGTTGTTAAACAAAGATTTGGAGAAAAAAAGCTAAACAGAGTATGATTCAGCCAACAAAAATTGGAGTTGTTATCCATGAATGGCTTAGCTTTTTTTCCTCGTTTAAAACAAGTTCTTTTGGGCAGTAGCTTTGCCCTCATCAGTAGTCTTAGTAATGCACAAAGCTTATGTGTATTTGATGTATTAGGCATGCAAGGGCCGTTTTACGGTACGATGCGCGAATATGCCACTGCTGCCCGCAAATGGAATGTTGAATTAGAATTAAAAGCCTATACCAGCGAAGAAAAAATCGCTGAAGATTTTAGTGCTGGCCGTTGTGATATTGCGACAATGACAGGCATCCGCGCCCGTGAATTTAATTTATTTAGCAGTAGTATTGAAGCGATTGGTGGCCTACAAAACGACCAACAAATGAAATCTGTTATTGAAACCATTTCTCGCCCAGAAGCTAGCAAACTCATGACACAAGATGGTTATGAAGTGATTGGTGTGTTACCAATTGGCGGCGCATACTTATTTTTAAACAATCGTGAGATTAATTCTGTTGAAAAACTTAAAGGCCGTAAAATTGCCGTTTTAGCACATGACTTGGTACAACTCCGCATGGCTGAACGTTTAGGATTTCAAGCCTTAGCTGCCGATATTGATGATTTTGCTGCGAAATTTAATAAAGCCGAAGCAGATATTATTGCTGCCCCTGCCATTGCTTATATGCCATTAGAATTATTTAAAGGTGTTGGTAACACAGGCTTAGTCTTAAATATGCCAATTGCTCATCTAAGCTTACAAGTTGTTGCTCATTTCCATAAATTCTCCGCAGATTTTGGTCAAAAATCACGTAGTTATTTTGCAGGTATGTTTGATAGCCTACAAAAGCCTATCACTAAAGCGGAAGAAGAAATTGTTTACTTTTTACCTGCACCTGATGGTGAATATGAAAACTATCAAGGTCTATTACGAGACGCACGTCTTAGTATGACTGAAGAAGGTATTTACGATAAAAAGATGATTGCCCTGCTCAAAAAAGTCCGTTGTAAAGACAACCCCAAACGTAACGAATGCAGTGATAACAAGGAGTAAGCATTATGCGTCTTTTTTCTATTGCCCTATTAGCATCCTGCTTATTAGCTAGCCCTACTTATGCTGACAGTTTAAGCAAACGTGCTTCCACGAATTTAGTCAAAGATTTTTTTAAAGCTGCTCAGCAGCGTGACGAAAAAAAGCTGATTAATTTATTGGCTGATAATGCTCAAATCAAACTTACTCTAAGCAAAATGGGGCAAACTTTTAGTTTATCTAAACCTCAATATTTGCAACAAATCAAATCAGCTTGGCATTTTGCTGACAACGAAAAATACGATGTCAGTGATCTTAAATACAATTTAACCCAAGCAGGTTTATTGGCGACGGTGAATTTAAAACTCAAAGAAAGCCGTACTATCTTTGAACAACAAATTAACGTTGAACAAAATATGGAGGTTGAACTGATGTTAATTAATGACAAAGTACAAATTTCTGCCATTAAAACCACGAGTAACTTCTAACATGAGTACGGAATTATTGCCACATATCGAACTGAATCCTGCCACTCCTGCCACAGCAACCGTCATTTGGTTGCATGGTTTGGGGGCAAGTGGTGATGATTTTGTGCCGATTATTCCCGAACTTGACCTGCCTGAAGATTTGGCAATTCGCTTTATTTTTCCTCATGCGCCCGAAATGCCTGTGACCATCAATGGTGGTTATATTATGCCTGCTTGGTATGATATTACTGCGATGAGCATTGAGCGCGAAATTGATGAGCAACAGCTTTTTGCCTCAAGTGCTGCTATTGCTCAGTTTATTGACCGTGAAATTGCGCGCGGCATTGCGAGTGAGCGGATTATTTTGGCAGGTTTTTCGCAAGGGGGTGCTGTGGCCTATCAAACAGCATTGACCTATCCTAAATCTTTAGGTGGGTTATTGGTGTTGTCGAGTTATTTTGCGACCCATAAAACCGTTGCAATTAACCCTGCCAATCAACAACTGCCAATTGCCATTTTTCATGGCATTTATGACAGTGTGGTTAATGAGTTATTAGGTAGCCAAGCCTTACAAAGCTTACGCACGATGGGTTATCAACCCTACTACCGTAGTTATGAAATGGAACATGAAGTGTGTTTAGAAGAAGTCATGGATATTTCGGGATGGTTGCAAGCAAGGCTTAAATAATTTTTATTATTGACATAAAGCAATAAACTTCTTAAACTGAAGTTGTTCAGCCCACGGCTTCGTCTAAGTTTATTTTGTAATAACTAGGCCTTACCCGTGGGTTTTTTATTTGTGGTGAAGCTAAAAATATGGATATTAAAATAGCATTTCTCATTGATGGGTCTTTTTTTCTAAACCGCTTGCAATTTTTTAAACGGAAATATTACTCATCTAAACCTGATTTAACATCAGAGCAAATTATTCTTGTTATACAACAGATTATTAAAAAACATCTATTCAACTGCCCAAAAAATATTTATCAACACACATACCGAATTTTTTACTACGACTCCCCACCACTAACTATTAAAGTACATTTACCACTTCTCAATCAAGGTGAAACACATAAACGAGTTTTAGACTTCGCCAAAGATAAGAAAAATATACAGCGTAGTGAGATTTTAGAGCGACTCAAAAAACAGCCTAAATTTGCATTACGTTTAGGCTCTATCAAACATGAGAAACAATGGAAGTTGAAAGATACGACTCTCAACAAACTTTTACGAGAAGAAATATCTTTTGAACAACTTTCTAATGATGACTTCTATTATGAAATGAGACAAAAAGGTGTTGATATTAAATTAGGCATTGATATTTCCACATTAGCACAACAAAAATTGGTTAATAAAATTATACTCATTGCTGGCGATAGCGACTTTGTACCAGCGGCCAAACTCGCACGAATTCACGGCATCGATTTTGTGTTAGACGCTTTACATAATAATATTGATGAGTCATTACATGAACATATAGACGGATTAGTTTCTTATGATTTGGTTGCCATTCTTAAAGATATTTTCGCTGTAGAACCTGACATAAAACCAAACTGGTGGACAGCCAATACGAATCCCTAAAACAAGCGCGCAATCAAAGCCGTCACAGCAGTTTCAACCCGCAAAATTCGCTCACCTAAACCAACAGGTGTAAATCCGTGTTCAGCCAATAAATTCACCTCATAGGGTATAAACCCACCTTCACAACCAATCGCTAAGGTGACTGCTTGTTGTACATCGCGTGGACATGATTGTTGTGCCATAGGATGAGCCACTAATTTTAGGCTATCCCCTGCTAAACTTGTTAATCTATCTTCGACAAAAGGTTTAAAACGTTTTTCTAAGATGATTTCGGGTAAAATCGTGTCTTTGCCTTGTTCTAAACCTAAAATAAGTTGCTCTTGAATGGCGTCTGGCTGCAAAAAAGGACTATCCCAAAAACTCTTTTCTACACGATAACTATTCATCAACACCACACGCTCAACCCCCATGGTGGCAACGGTTTGAAAAATCCGCTTGAGCATTTTTGGACGCGGTAAGGCGAGCAATAAGGTTAACGGTAGCTTTGCTGGTGGAGCTTGGTCTAACTCAAAACGCAGTTGCAAAGACTGCTTGTCTAAACGCACGACTTCAGCATTACCCATTAAGCCATTCATCATTCCCACGCGCAAATGCTGTCCTACTTGTGCTTGGTGAACTTCTAAAACGTGTTGCAAACGGCGGCCAGTTAAATGTGCAATATTAGATTGAGGACAATCTTCGGGTGTTAGGAGGATGAGATTCATTGATTCTGTTTGTCTTCTAAATGACGAGGGATACCGACCATGTCAGGGTTTGTGCCTGCTAAAACCATTAGATTTTGTGCAGCTTGATGACGCAATTCTTCTAAATTTACTTGGACAGGTGAAAGACTGATTAAACGTTCTTCGAGAATTATATTCTCATTAGCTTTCTTTAACATTTTATCATCAAAAGTACCCATAGACTTTGGCCTTTAAATGTATATACTCAAAGTATATAGCATCATTAATTTTAGGAGAAATAGATGATTAGCTCTATTTTTATGAATAACCGCACGCAGTCGGTACGTTTACCGAGTGTTTATCGTTTTTCGGCACAAACCGAAAAAGTATTTGTGCGAATGGTTGGTGTCGAGCGCATTATTAGTCCTGTGGAAAATATTTGGGATAGTTTTTTTGATAACCCAGAGTTAGTCGCCTCTAGTGATTTT
>NZ_CALETI010000388.1 GCF_937920075.1 uncultured Agitococcus sp. | reverse complement strand
AAATCATAACTACGATACCCGTACCGACACCTTGATAGCTAAAAGCCAAAATTATTGCCGGAATAGAAGCGATTATTGGACCAAAAACTGGAATAATTTCCAACAATCCAGCAATAACCGCAAGTACAAGAGCGTGTGGCACATTTGCAATTACTAAAACAAGATATACCAAGACTCCGACTATAAGACCGAGAACGACCTGCCCTTGCAACCATAAAGCCATTTTTCTTTGTGATCTTTTCCATAAATTGATGATGTAATCATGATGTCTTACCGGTGCTACAATTCTCAAAAATTCTCCTACGCCGTCAGTTTTCATTGCCAAATAAAATGACAAGACCATAATAATGATAAAGGAGAAAAAACCACCAAAAATCTTTGATGCGGTTTCGAAGGCTCCTGTGCTTGTGCCAACAATACCAAACAAAACCAATGGCATCAGTGTTGACGAAGCACGTTTATTATTACAAAGCTTACTGCCAACAGGGATTAAAGATCGTAGCGGCTGGCGTGATGATATTTTATCGGCGTTTACTGGCCTAAAAATCCCCTATGAAGCACAATATTTTTGTGGGGCATTAGCGATTATTGAACAAGAGTCGAGTTGGCAAAGTGACCCTACAGTGGCTAATTTAAACAAAATTGTTTGGCAAGAAATCGAAAAACGTGCTGATAAATATCATATTCCGATGTTTGCCGTTAAATTAGCCTTGTTAAAACCTTCACCCGATGGCCGTAGTTATAATGCGCGGATTGATGCGCTAAGAACCGAAAAACAAATGAATGCTTTGTTTGAGGATATTGTCAGTGATGCCCAAAAAATTGGTTTACCCTTTTCGATGAAAAATCCGATTCGTACGGGTGGGCCCATGCAAGTTAGCGTAGAGTTTGCCGAAGCACACAGCAAAGCGTGGCCATATCCCTATAGTTATAAAGGCAGTTTGCGCCAAGAAGTGTTTAGCCGTCGTGGTGGTTTATATTTTGGTATTGCTAATTTATTGCAATATCGCGCCAACTACCCACAAATGAAATACCGTTTTGCCGATTTTAATGCAGGACGTTATAGCAGTCGTAATGCAGCTTTTCAGGCGGCTGTGAGCACATTAAGCAAAAAGAAATTGGTGTTGGATGGTGACTTATTGGTGTACACCAGCAACAAAGCCAGTAGCACTCAACAACAATTAGTGAAACTTGCTCCACGTTTGGGGTTATCTGCTAAAGCGATTGAACGAGATTTGCAATTAGAAAAAAGCGAAGCCTTTTATCAAACTGCCCTGTTTAAAAAAGTGTTTGAATTGGCCAATCAACAAACTGGCAAAAATTTACCTCAACAAGTGATGCCACAAATTAAATTGGTTAGTCCAAAAATTACCCGCAAACTGACCACAGAATGGTTTGCTGAGCGTGTAGATGGTCGTTATCAAACCTGTATGAATAAACAGAAGTAAAATCAGACCTCACCCTAACCCTCTCCTAACAGGAGAGGGAAAATTGTGACACTATTATTTTGCTTTATTTTTTTGTTGTTGATAGATAGCCAATGATTTAGATGCTTGTTGTTGAATTTTATTTTTCACTAAAGGTGTCCAACCCAACAATGTGCCTTTTAAACCTAACGCTTGGCTAGACCAACGCCACACATCAAATTTATCTTGTTGGGCGATAATTTTGCCATCTTTAAACGTAAAATAACTGTGAATATGATTAACCACGGTTCGGCCAGTTTGCGAAAAGGTATAAGTGGCTGTCCACTCTGCTTCGCCTTGTTGCTCACCCACTGTTAATACTTTGTATTGTAAAGAAAAGTCTTGAGCGCGTTCGGTTAACATTCGCCACATATCCCCTACTTGTTGTCCTTGTAAATTGCTAAATGCAGGGTCGCTAAACGTCGCATTATCGGCATAACTTTTTGCCATGGCTTCGCCATCTTTTTGCTGAAACGCTTTATAAAAATTATCCACTAATTGTTGATTTTGTTGAGCAGTCATAGATGTTTCCCCTAATGTTGTGATGGCGGTTGTTGGCTTAATGGTTGCTGAACTACACCCCATTAATATAGTCAATACCGATAAAGTTGCCATGTGACGCATAAATTTGCCTATTTTTTGTTTGCTGTTGATGTGGCTATTATCAGTTTTTAATATCAGCACCTCTATTGTCAATAATGACAATTTTGTGTTTAAAATAGACAAAAATCCTTGAGGCAAAATCATGATAAAAATTGCTTTAGTTGTTTGCCCACAAACCGTTATTTCTAGTTTGGCAATGGCACAAGATTGTTTTAATTTGGCTAATCAATTATCGGGTCAGACGTTATTTCAAATCTACAAAGTCAGTGTCGATGGTTTAAATGTCCATTTAAAAGATATGCAACTGAAAATGGATGGCGATTTGACCTTGGCCGAAAATGCCGATTTAGTGCTAATTCCTGCGATTGGTGCAAATGTTAAAGCAGTTATTGAAAGCAATCCATCATTGATAACATGGTTAGCTAAACACGCAAATAAACACTTAGCCAGTTTGTGTAGTGCGGCTTTTGTCTTGGCGGCTTCGGGTGTGTTAAATGGCTATAAAGCAACAACTCATTGGCATTTAGCCGATCATTTTCGTCGCTATTTTCCTTTAGTTAATTTGCATCCTGAACAATTAGTCACCCATGATGGGTTGCGATTTTGTTCAGGTGGTGCACAAGCAGGTTTGGATTTGTGTTTGTATTTAATTCAGTTTTATCAGGGTGATTGGTTAGCACGACAAGTGGCAAGTATGTTAGTGATGGATTATGGTCGAGGTGTACAAACGCGCTTTGTGCCACGTTTACCACCTGTACAACAACAAGACCCTGCCCTCGCACGTTTACAACGTTGGCTAGAGCAACATTATGCCCAAGCTTTGTCCTTAGAGGATATGGCACAACAATTACATTGCTCGCCACGCACAGTGATTCGTCGTTTTAAAGAAGCGACCCAACTCACTCCACATGATTATTTACAACGCGTGCGGATTAGTGCCGCTGAGTCCTTATTAGCAGAAGCCCACTACACCATTGACCAAATAGCCACACAAGTCGGTTATGAAGATCGCACTGCTTTTGCCAAATTATTTAAACAAATCACGGGTGAAACGCCTGCGGCTTATCGGCGGCGTTTTTTAGCACAACAGCCAAGTTAAATTTGCAGCATTTTTGCTAAACGTTTTAAACCTTTATCGGTAATTCGCACTTGGGTCACGACTTTGGTTTTGCCAGTTTTACTGGCTACTTCTACAGGTTGCAACACTAAATATTGTGCTTTAAGACGTTGTTGATAAGCATTCCATGCTTTTGCTTCTTTACGTTTAAAAATCCATTTATGTTCATGTAACCACGTAAAAAATTCTTTGGGAGGGATGCCTAAGATTTTGGCGGTATCGGTAATACATAAGCCTGTTGGTGAGCTAGATAACATGGCAAAATTCTCCTTGCTGATTCACAGTAGGCTTAGGTTATTAAATAATGTGAAATAAGCTGTACCTAAGCCTTTGTTTAATTTTACCGCAAATCTATTATTTACTCCTGCATCTTTCTTACTAAAACGTCAAATTATGTCGTCACAATGCCAAAAATTTCATCACCGCAGCAACGGTTTGTTGTGGGTCTTCTTCATGTGGTACATGACCTAAATTATCAAACACCACCAATTGACTGCCTTTGATATCTTGTTGAAAACGTTGAGCATATTCAACAGGAATTAATTGATCTTGTTTACCCCACAAAATTAAAGTGGGCATGGTTAGTTGTTTTACTTTTTCACTATCATTGGCACTAATTTGTTTAAAACGATCAACCAACGCCTGACGATTACCTTCTCTTAAGGTTAAGTCATAATAACGATCAACCAACTCAGCAGAAACTTTATTAGGGTCAGCATAAACATTACGCACACTGGCCTCAACCATATTGCGTGGCAAGGTGTATTCCATCATTTTGTTTAACACTTGCCATGTATGTAAACTAGCTGATGTACCATGTAACAACACAATCGGTACAGGGTCGGTTTTTACGCCTTCATCACGAATATGCACTTGTTGACCATCAACCGTCATAAATTGCGACGGCGCAACTGCCCAACGTGGACTTAATTCCGCCACCGTTTTATCTGGCACATATAAAGCATCTGCACTTAATAACAGTACCATCAACACTTGTAATGGTCAAGTAAAACAGGAGACTATTTCAGGCAGCTTGTCTTAAG
>NZ_CALETI010000387.1 GCF_937920075.1 uncultured Agitococcus sp. | reverse complement strand
GCCAATACCAAGATATTTTTGCCTTTTTAGTCTTAATTTTTGTTTTAGTGTTTAGACCATCGGGTTTGATGGGCGAAAAAATGGCGGAGCGACCCTAATGAAGAAGATTTGGTTAGGCTATGGCTTGCTAGCATTAGGCTTAGTGTTTGCGCCGTTTTTGGTCGGCTCGTTTGGCGCATCGTGGGTGCGAATTTTAGATTTTTGTTTGTTATACATTATGTTGGCCTTGGGGCTAAATATTGTTGTTGGTTATGCGGGTTTATTAGATTTAGGCTACATTGCTTTTTATGCGGTGGGTGCTTATGTCATGGCGATTTTGGCTTCTCCACATTTAGAGCTACATTATTCGGCATGGATGTTATTGCCTTTTGGCGCGTTTTTAGCCTGTGTTGCAGGCGTATTATTAGGTGCGCCTACCTTACGTTTAAAAGGCGATTATTTAGCCATTGTCACCCTTGGTTTTGGTGAAATTGTTCGTTTGTTTATGAATAACCTTGACCGTCCAGTGAATATTACCAATGGCCCGCAAGGCATAAACATGGTTGATAATATCAAAATGGGTAGTTATGACTTTGGTCAAGGCTTTGATATTGCAGGGCACTCGTTTGGTTCGGCCTATAGCTATTATTATCTGTTTTTAGTGTTGGCGTTATTAACCATTTTTATTTGTATTCGTTTGGAAGACTCACGCATTGGTCGAGCATGGATGGCGATTCGTGAAGATGAACTAGCCGCTAAAGCGATGGGCATTAACACGCGCAATATCAAATTGTTAGCCTTTGCTATGGGGGCAAGTTTTGGGGGTGTTGCAGGGGGCTTATTTGCCAGCTTTCAGGGGTTTATTAGTCCCGAAAGTTTTAGCTTAATGGAATCGGTAATGGTGCTGTGTATGGTGGTATTGGGCGGCATGGGACATATTGGTGGCGTGATTTTAGGCGCGATCTTATTAACCTTAACCCCCGAAGTGTTACGTGAAGTGATTAATCCTTTACAACGGCACTTGTTTGGTCGAATGATTGTTGACCCCGAAAACTTACGTATGCTGTTATTCGGTTTGGCATTAATTATTGTCATGTTAGTCAAACCCGCAGGGTTGTGGCCATCACCAAGAAGACAAGAGGAACTAAAACATGGCTAATCGAGTTGCTAAAACGACATTTGTCAGTGAAACTGAGTATTTGGCTGGTGAAAAAATTGCTGAAACTAAACATGAATATATAGATGGTGAAGTCTTTGCTATGGCTGGCGCAAGTGCGAGCCATAACCGTATATCGTTAAATGTGGCGACACTATTCAATGTGCATTTAGATGGTAAGCCGTGCCAACCTTATATGTCTGACATGAAGATAAAAGTCTGTACAAAGTATTTTTACCCTGATGTGTTGGTTGATTGTTCAGGGTTGGCGGATGATAGTCATGTCACAGAAAAGCCTACACTTATTGTCGAAGTGTTATCGAAAAGCACACGGCGCATGGATGAAACCACTAAACGTATTGCTTATACCCAAATCGACAGCCTATTAGAGTATGTATTGATTGAGCAAGATTTTGTCGATATAGAAATTATTCGCCGCCGCACAGGTTGGCAGTCGGAGCGTTTTTATTTAGGTGATAGTCTGACTTTTGAGTCTATTGCTTTGACTTTGACTGTCGAAGATATTTATGCTCGGGTGAATAATCCTGAATTAGTTGAGTGGCGGCAGCTACAAGCCGAAGCAAACTCTGAATCGAAGTTAATAAATCCATGACTGCATTACTTCAACTCTCCCATATCGAAAAACGTTTTGGTGGCATTCACGCCCTTAAAGACGTGTCATTGACCATTCCACAATCGTGTATTTATGGCTTAATTGGCCCAAATGGCGCAGGCAAAACCACCTTATTTAATGTGATTACTGGCCTGTATGAAGCAGACAGTGGTGAACGCATTTTTTTAGATAAAGCATTGCCCTTAACCTTAAAACCACACCAAATTTTGCAACGTGGCATTGCCCGTACTTTTCAAAATATTCGGCTTTTTCAAGATATGACCGTGTTAGAAAATGTCATGGTGGCACGCCATAGCAAAAGTAAAGCAGGGGTGTTGGGTGCGATTTTACGTACTCCAAAAGTAAAAGCCGAAGAAAAAGCCATTAAAGATAGAAGTATGGCATTACTGGCTTATGTGGGTTTAGAACAAGCGGCTGAACGTATTGCCAAAACTTTATCTTATGGTGATCAACGTCGTTTAGAAATTGCGCGTGCCTTGGCAACAGAGCCGAAGTTGCTCACGTTAGACGAGCCAGCCGCAGGTATGAACCCAACAGAAACGGCAGACTTGGCCAAATTAATTCAGCGTATTTATGATGATGGCACCAATGTGTTGTTAATTGAGCATGATGTTAAATTGGTCATGGGGTTGTGTCATCGGGTGGCGGTGTTGGATTTCGGTCAATTGATTGCCGAGGGTGTGCCTGCTGATGTGCAAAAAGATCCAAAAGTCATTGCTGCCTATTTGGGAGGTAGTGTATGAGCTTATTAACCGTCAAAAATTTACAAATTGCTTATGGTGGCATTCAGGCTGTTAAAGGCATTAGTTTTGAGATTAAACAAGGCGAGTTGGTGAGCTTAATTGGTGCTAATGGTGCAGGCAAAACCTCAACCCTCAATTGTTTGGGTGGATTGCTAAAGCCTGCATCAGGAGAGATTAGTTATCAAGGACAAAACTTATTAACCATTCCTACTCATGATCGAGTTAAACATGGTTTAGCCTTAGTGCCCGAAGGACGAGGGATATTTTCTAAATTGACCGTTGCCGAAAACTTACGCATGGGTGCTTATCATCGTCAGTTAGGCAAAGATGAACTAGAGCAAGCCTATCAACGTTTTCCTCGTCTACATGAACGCAAAGAGCAATTAGCAGGCACGTTATCAGGTGGCGAACAACAAATGTTGGCCATTGTGCGCGCTTTACTGAGCAAACCCAAATTATTGTTACTCGATGAGCCATCAATGGGCTTAGCACCGATTATGGTCGAAAAGATTTTTTCTACCATTAGCGAAGTCACCAAAGAGGGCGTGGCGGTGTTGCTTGTTGAGCAAAATGCCAAAGCAGCTTTAGCCTTGGCACAGCGTGCTTATGTGATGGAAAGTGGCGTCATTAGTCTTGCAGGGGATGCCAAAGACTTAGCCGCTGATCCGCGTGTGCGAGCCGCCTATTTGGGGGAGTGATGATTAAAAAAGTATTGGCAAGTATGTTTATCGGGTATTTGGTCTTTGTGTTGGTGATGTGGTTTTTTTCTGCCCAGCAAATTAAGCAAACCTGTCAACAAATACCAATGGGCATGCCTGTTTCTAAACTTGAGCCAATTTTAGATTCTTTGCATTTAACCAAAATCATGCGCCGATCATCAGAACAAAAAACACAAACTATTTTGTTACATAGCCCCTATAGCATGGGGCGTTATACTTGCCAAATTCAACATGATGGTCAGCAAGTGACCTATGTTAATTATCAGCATTTGGATTAAACATTATGGAAATGAGTGTCACCACGCCTGCCATGTTATTTCCTGCCATTTCTTTATTGATGTTGGCTTATACCAATCGTTTTTTGGCCTTAGCAACCCTAATCCGTAGTTTGCATGCCCATCATGAACAAAAGAAAAATGATCCCAGTTATCGTGGCCAGTTAGCAAATTTACGCAAGCGTTTGCGTTTAATTCGTCGTATGCAAACCTTTGGTGGTATTAGCTTTTTCTTTTGTGTGGTCTCGATGTTAAGTTTATTTTTTGGCAATGAGCAACTAGGGCGTTGGGTATTTGCAGTTAGCTTGGTGTGCTTGATGTTGTCTTTGGCGATGTCTGTGATTGAAATTCGCATTTCTTTGGATGCTTTAGAAATTGAGTTGTCAGATTTAGATCAGGAAGAGTGAGGGAAAATATGAACTGCCAACAATATGCCATTATCATGGCCAATTATAATCAATGGATGAATCAGCGTTTATATCAATTAGTGGCGACCTTGTCAGATGAACAGCGCAAAGAAGATTTAGGGGCATTTTTTGGCTCTATTCATCACACCTTAAATCATTTGCTATTAGGCGATCAAGCATGGCTACAACGTTTTCAGGGTCAGCCTGTTACCATGAAATCACCACGAGACATTGTTCATGATGATTTTGGATTGTTACAGCAAGCTCGCCAAGAGATGGATGAACAGATTTTGGCATGGGCACAAGCCTTAGCAACACGTTATGATAATGAGCAATTACGTTTTTATAGCGTGACTTATCAAAAAGAAATTGTAATGCCGTTATTTGCGGCAGTGATGCAGTTTTTTAATCATCAAACCCATCATCGTGGCCAAATCACGACTTTACTATCACAAATGAATTTAGATATAGGAGTCACAGATTTACCTGTGATGCCGTATTTTATTAATCAATAAGCATTGCCTATTTGCTAGTTTTTGTTAGGATGGAAAACCTTAATTTCTAAAACCTAATATGGATGTTCTAGCATATAGGTATAATAACAATGAACTATCTCAGTCTAGAGCCATTTTTAACTCAACATCCTGATTGGCGTTTACGCGGCACTAAACTTCATCGAGAGTATTTCTTTAAAGATTTTGTCCAAGCCTTTGGTTTTATGAGCCAAGTAGCTTTGTTAGCCGAAAGAGCAAATCATCATCCCGATTGGTCAAATAGTTATAATCGTGTCAGTATTGATTTAACCACACATGATGCGCAAAGTGTCACAGGTAAAGATTTAGCATTAGCTGTGGCCATCGAAAAAATATGGTTAGGCTATAATAATTAAATTTATAAAGATTTTAGATTTAGAGGGATAACTCATGACAGCTATGTTTACCATTCAAGAAGCTGATCCTCAGCAAATACAAAGCGTGTTTGCTTCGCAACAAGCAACTGCTATTCGTTGGCGTGAATCAACAGCAGAGCAGCGTATTGCCCGTTTAAAAAGTTTACGAGAAGCGGTGTTAGCCCATCGTGATGATTTTTATCAGGCATTTGCTAAAGATTATCGCAAGCCCTCTGCCGAAGTTGACGTGACTGAATTAATGCCAGTTTTAGATGAAATTCGTCATGCAACAGGCCGTTTAAAACAGTGGATGAAACCTGAAAAAGTTAAGCCAACCAGTTTAATGTTAACCACCAGTGCATGGATTGAATATCAACCACGTGGCCGTGTGTTAATTATTGCACCGTGGAATTATCCCTTAAATTTATGTTTTGGCCCTTTAGTATCAGCATTGGCGGCAGGCAATACCGCCATTATTAAGCCTTCAGAAATGATGCCTAATGTGTCGGCAGTGATGGCAAAAATTATTCAAGAAACCTTTACCCCCCAAGAAGTTGCTTTATTTGAAGGCAGTTTACCAACGGCTGAAGCCTTATTAGCCTTACCGTTTGACCATATCTTTTTTACGGGTTCGCCAATGGTGGGCAAAGTGGTGATGGCTGCTGCTGCGAAAAATTTGACCAGTGTCACCTTAGAATTAGGTGGCAAATCACCTACCATTATTGATGAAAGTGCCAATTTGCAAGTGGCTGCTGAAACGCTAATGTGGGGTAAATTTTTAAATAATGGTCAAACTTGTGTTGCGCCTGACCATATTTATGTTCATCAAGCGGTTAAAGATGCTTTTGTCGCGGAGTGTCGCAAAGTGATTCATGCTCGTTATGGTGCAACCGCAGGCGAGCAAAAAATGAATCCCGATTTAACGCGTATTGTTAATACTCGCCATACCCAACGTATTGCTAATTTATTAAATGAAGCCGTTGAACTTGGCGCAAAAATTACTGTCGGTGGCCAAACAGATATTGAGAGTTGTTATATTGCGCCAACGATTGTTGAAAACATTCCTACGCAAGCCAAAATCATGAGTGAGGAAATTTTTGGCCCAGTATTACCTATTATTAGTTTTGAGCATATTGATACGGTGATTGCCGAAATTAATGCCAATCCTAAGCCTTTAGCGTTATACATTTGGAGTTATAACGAAGAAAATATCGAAAAGGTAGTCTCTCGCACCAGTTCGGGTGGGGTATGTATTAATCACTGTTTAATGCAGTTTGTGCATGGTAATTTACCGTTTGGTGGCGTGAATAATTCGGGCATTGGTAATTCGCATGGTCATTTTGGTTTTAAAGCATTTTCTCACGAAAGAGCTGTGGTTAAAGCGTCAAAATTAATGATGGTGCGTTTATTCTTCCCACCTTATGACGAGAGTCGTCGTAAAGTAATCAAAATGACTGTTGATTCGATGAAATGGCCAATGTTGTAAATTTTCTCCTGTTTGTAAGGCGTTTCTATTTGCTCTAAAGCCTTAATTAAGCGACAATTACGCACCTTATTTTTAGGCTTGTGCAATTGTCGCCATTAAGTCGCTAAACATTTCAATCAAATGCGTGTGTTTTATCGCTATAAAACCGTTGATAAATATTTGAATGTAAACAGCTAAGCGATGATTGCATAAGTCCCATAGTTGATTATCGACTGCCCGCCATTGGAGTCTTTTATGCCCGCTGTTGCCTTACCTCAACGTCGTCTTGCTAATGCTATTCGCGCCCTTGCCATGGATGCTGTTCAAAAAGCAAATTCAGGCCATCCAGGTGCGCCAATGGGTATGGCCGATATTGCCGAAGTGTTATGGCGTGGTGTGTTTAAACACAATCCTAAAAACCCAAATTGGATTAATCGTGACCGTTTTGTGTTGTCAAATGGTCATGGTTCGATGTTGCAATATGCCTTATTACATTTAACTGGCTACGATTTAAGCATTGATGATTTAAAACAATTTCGTCAATTACATAGCCGCACACCGGGTCATCCTGAATATGGTTATACCGCAGGTGTTGAAACGACAACTGGCCCATTAGGGCAGGGTATTGCTAATGCAGTGGGTTTTGCGATTGCTGAAAAAACTTTAGCTGCCCAATTTAACCGTGAAGGTTTTGAAGTCATAGACCACTACACCTATACGTTTTTGGGTGATGGTTGTTTGATGGAAGGTATTTCTCATGAAGTATGCTCTTTAGCAGGCACATTAAAATTAGGTAAATTAGTTGCCTTTTATGATGACAATGGTATTTCGATTGATGGTGAAGTTGAAGGTTGGTTTACTGATAATACCGCTCAACGTTTTGCCGCTTATGGTTGGCAAGTGATTGGCCCAATCGATGGTCATGATAGCGATGCCATTCGTACTGCAATTATTGAAGCACATAGCGACACCACTCGCCCAAGTATGATTATCTGCAAAACCGTAATTGGTTGTGGCTCACCAAATAAACAAGGCAAAGAAGAATGTCATGGCGCACCATTAGGCGCTGCCGAAATCGCTGCCGCTCGTGAAGCAATGGCATGGGATTATGATGCTTTTGAAATTCCTGCTGATGTTTATGAAGCTTGGGACTGTAGCGTAAAAGGTGATGTGTTAGAGAAAAATTGGCAAGGCCAATTTGATGCCTACCAAAAAGCCCATCCTGAATTAGCTCAAGAATTATTACGCCGTTTAAAAGGTGAATTGCCAGCCTCTTTTGCTTTACAAGCTAAAAACTATATCGAAGAAGTTGCTTTAAAAGGCGAAACCATTGCCTCTCGTAAAGCCTCACAAAATGCTTTAAATGCCTTTGGCCCATTATTACCAGAATTATTAGGTGGCTCGGCTGACTTGGCTGGCTCTAATTTAACCTTATGGAAAGGTTGCCACGGTATTCAAGAAAATGCCGCAGGTAATTATGTGTTTTATGGCGTGCGTGAATTTGGTATGAGCGCAATCATGAATGGTATTGCTTTACATGGTGGTTTTATTCCCTATGGTGCAACCTTCTTGATTTTCATGGAATATGCACGTAATGCAGTACGTATGAGCGCGTTAATGAAGCAGCGCGTTATTTATGTCTTTACCCATGATTCGATTGGTCTAGGCGAAGATGGCCCAACTCACCAACCTATTGAGCAATTAGCCAGTTTACGTGGCACACCTAATATGTCGGTTTGGCGTCCTGCGGATGCGGTTGAATCGGCGGTAGCATGGTTATCTGCTTTGCAAAAAAATGATGGCCCAAGCTCGTTAATATTCTCTCGTCAAAACTTACCACACATTGAGCGTGATGCCTTGCAATTAGATAACATTAGCAAAGGGGCTTATGTATTGGCCGAAGAGCAAGGTGTATTAGAGGCGATTATTATTGCGACAGGTTCAGAGATTGACTTGGCCTTAAAAGCGCAAAAAATCTTAACCGAACAAGGTAAAGGCGTGCGTGTGGTATCTATGCCGTGTGTTGATGCATTTATGGCTCAAGATGACGCTTATCGCCAAAAAGTATTACCGAATGAAGTACGTGCGCGTGTTGCCGTTGAGGCTTCTCATGCTGATTATTGGTATAAGTTTGTCGGTTTAGATGGCAAAGTGATTGGTATGACCAGCTTTGGTGAGTCTGCACCTATTAAAGATTTATATCAGCATTTTGGTATTACCGTAGACGCTGTTGTTGAAGCCGTTAATAGCTTGAGCTAAAGATGTTAAATATTGCCATTAATGGCTACGGACGTATTGGCAGGCATGTATTGCGTGCTTGGGTGGAGCGTGGTTGTCCCGCTCCATTACGTTTTGTGGCGATTAATGATTTAGGCCAAGCGCAAGCCTTAATGCACCTGACGCGTTATGATAGTACACATGGCCGTTTTAACGGTCATGCCGATTTAGTAGATGGTCAATTAGCGATTAGTTCCGCAGATGGCCAACAGCAAAGTTTAATTCCCTTATTTAATCAAGCGAAGCCCGAGTTATTGCCGTGGAAACAGCTTGATGTCGATGTGGTATTAGAGTGTACAGGCCAGTTTAGAGCGCGTGCCGAAGCAGCAAGACACTTACAAGCTGGCGCGCAGAAAGTGATTATTGGCGCAGCCCCTTTTGACGAAGTGGATGCAACGATTGTTTATGGCGTTAATCATCAACAATTAACCCATGAGCAAAAAATTATCTCTAGTGTGTCATGCACGACACATGCCTTAGTCCCATTGATGAAAATTTTGGATGAAGCTTTTGGTATAGAATCGGCATTAATGACCGAAATTCATGCCGTTACCTCAGACCAAGTGTTATTAGATCATACACATCGAGATTTACGTCGAAGTCGAGCAGCCGCGCACAATATTATTCCCACCACATCGAGTAGTATTGGCGCTTTAAAACGAGTGTTACCACATTTAGCCAACAAAATTGATGGTTATTCAATACGTGTTCCGACTTTGAATGTTGCGGCAATTGATTTAAGCTTTGTAGCCAAGAAAAACATCAGTGTTGCAGCAATTAATGCCTTATTTCAAGCAAAGTCAACACAAGAATATCGTCAAATATTAGCTTATTGTGATGAGTGGTTAGTATCGAGTGACTTTAATCATTCGCCTTATTCATTAATCTTTGATGCCACCGAAACCAAAGTGGTGGGTCAGCAGGCTAAAGTGCTGGCTTGGTATGATAATGAGTGGGGATATGCCAATCGTTTATTAGATTTGTGTTTGTTATTAGCGAAAATGAAATAATTTTTTGGCATTACTAGCCACCATAAACCGTTAATTCTGATTTATTGAGATGAGGAAAAATTATGTCCGTCTTAAAAATGGCCGATTTAGACTTACAAGGTAAACGCGTTTTAATTCGTGAAGATTTAAATGTTCCTGTCAAAGATGGCAAAATTACCAGTGATGCACGTATTGTTGCGTCATTACCTACCATTAAATTAGCCTTAGAAAAAGGCGCATCAGTGATGGTTTGCTCGCATTTAGGTCGTCCAACAGAAGGTGAGTTTTCTGCAGAGAACTCTTTAGCGCCTGTTGCTGCGTATTTAACACAAGCGTTGGGTCGTGAAGTGGCTTTAGTGAATAACTATGTTGATGGTTATAACATTGAAGCGGGTCAGGTTGTGTTGTTTGAAAACGTGCGTTTTAATGCAGGTGAGAAGAAAAACAAAGACGACTTAGCCCAAAAATATGCGGCTTTATGTGATGTGTTTGTCATGGATGCATTCGGCACAGCACATCGTGCTGAAGCGTCGACACATGGTGTGGCTAAGTTTGCACCTGTGGCTTGTGCAGGCCCTTTATTAGCTGCTGAATTAGAAGCCTTAGCAAAAGCTTTAGACAATCCAATGCCACCTATGGTTGCGGTTGTAGCAGGTTCTAAAGTATCAACCAAATTAGATGTTTTAAAATCGTTGGCTGATGTTTGTGATCAATTGATTGTTGGTGGTGGTATTGCCAATACCTTCTTAGCTGCTGCAGGTTATAACGTTGGCAAGTCTCTATATGAGGCTGACATGGTTGATACTGCCAAAGAAATCGCACGTAGTGTGAGTGTGCCATTGCCTGAAGATGTGGTTGTGGCTAAAGAGTTTGCCGAAACAGCAACTGCAACGATCAAGTCAGTCAAAGAAGTGGCTGATGATGATATGATTTTGGATATTGGCCCATTAACTGCAGCAAAATTTGCTAATTTGATTAAGTCTTCAAAAACCATTTTATGGAATGGCCCAGTGGGCGTGTTTGAGTTTGACCAATTTGGCGAAGGCACAAAAACTTTAGCTCAAGCAATTGCGAATAGTAACGGCTTTTCGATTGCTGGCGGTGGTGACACTTTAGCAGCCATTGATAAATATGGTGTGGCTGAACAAATTTCTTATATTTCAACAGGTGGTGGTGCTTTCTTAGAGTTTGTAGAAGGCAAAAAATTACCTGCCGTTGAAGCTTTGGAAGAAGCCGCAAAGCGCGGTTAATTATTTATTTTAAAGGAGAAAGCACACATGGCCTTAGTATCCATGCGCCAAATGTTAGACCATGCTGCTGAGTATGGTTATGGTATTCCTGCATTTAATGTTAATAACTTAGAACAAATGCGCGCCATTATGGAAGCTGCGGATAAAACCAATTCGCCAGTTATTGTTCAGGCTTCTGCGGGGGCACGTAAATATGCAGGTGCACCATTTTTACGTCATTTAATTTTAGCAGCGATCGAAGAGTTTCCACATATTCCGGTGGTGATGCACCAAGATCACGGTACTAGCCCAGCTATTTGTCAACGTTCAATTCAATTGGGTTTTAGCTCGGTAATGATGGACGGCTCTTTGGCTGAAGATGGCAAAACACCTACCGATTATGACTATAACGTGCGTGTGACAAAAAATGTTGTCGATTTAGCCCATGCCTGTGGTGTATCTGTTGAAGGTGAAATAGGCTGTTTAGGTTCTTTAGAAACAGGCCAAGCAGGTGAAGAAGATGGTGTTGGTGCAGAAGGCATTCTTGACCATTCACAGTTATTAACCAGTGTTGAAGAAGCTGCCAGTTTTGTTGCTGATACAGGCGTTGATGCTTTAGCGATTGCCATTGGTACATCACACGGTGCTTACAAATTCACTCGTCCACCCACAGGTGATATTTTAGCGATTGATCGTATCAAAGAAATTCATGCCCGTATTCCCAACACCCATTTAGTGATGCACGGCTCTAGTTCTGTACCACAAGATTGGTTAGCCATTATTAATGAATTTGGTGGTGATATTAAAGAAACTTATGGCGTGCCTGTGGAACAAATCGTAGAAGCGATTAAACACGGCGTGCGTAAAGTAAATATTGATACCGATTTACGTTTGGCTTCTACAGGTGCAATTCGTCAGTTTATGGCGAAAAATCCAGCCGAATTCGACCCACGTAAATATTTAGCCAAAACGGTAACGGCAATGCGTGATATTTGTATTGCCCGTTATGAAGCCTTTGGTGCAGCAGGTAATGCTAGCAAAATTAACCCCATCTCTTTAGAAAAGATGGTCAGTCGTTATAGTAAATAATCACGACTGGTGACAAAAAGGTCAGCATTTGCTGACCTTTTTATTATTAGTCTAATTTTAGGATGTTGATTGTGAAGCATTTTCGTTTTTCGTTTATTTTTACCTTCATTTGCCTCGGCTTGTCAGCATGGTGGGGCTTTACGCATGGTCCAGAAGCAGGCCTTAATACCATGTTTAAGGCATTATTAATTACGGCTATTTTGGCGGTGATGGAAGTGTCTTTGTCTTTTGATAATGCAGTGGTAAATGCCTCTGTATTACGCCATTGGGATGAGTTTTGGAAAACTATCTTCTTAACTGTGGGCATATTGATTGCTGTTTTTGGTATGCGTTTAATTTTCCCACTGTTAATTGTCGGTGTAACCGCAGATATGAGTATGGTTGAAGTGGCTAAATTAGCCCTTAATGACCCTAAGTCGTATTCTGAAAAATTGATGGCGCATCATGCTGAAATTGCCGCGTTTGGTGGTTTATTTTTATTACTGGTATTTTTAAACTTCTTATTTGATGATGAAAAAGATACCCATTGGTTTCATTGGTTAGAACATAAATTAGCGAATTTAGCCAATGTGCCTGCGATGTCGGTGTTTATTGCTTTAATTGCTTTGTTGATAATGGTTGGTGCTGTTGAAGGTGAAACTAAATTGGTAGTCACTATAGCAGGTATCTGGGGGATTGTGGTTTATGTGGGGGTTAAAGCCTTAGGCCATCTCTTAGAAAGCACAAGTGGTGATGACGAAGAAAAAGCCTCTTCAGATGTTTCTGGGAATGTTGTTAAAGCAGGTATTGGTGGCTTTTTATATTTAGAAGTTTTAGATGCTTCATTTAGTTTTGACGGTGTGATTGGTGCGTTTGCGATTACCAATGATGTTGTGATTATTATGTTGGGATTAGCCATTGGTGCGATGTTTGTGCGTTCGATGACGATATTTTTAGTCGAAAAAGGTACATTAGAAGCATATATCTTTCTTGAGCATGGCGCACATTATGCGATTGGTGCTTTAGCAGTGATTATGCTCTTTAGTGGTACAGGCGTGCATGTGCCAGAGGTCGTGACTGGATTGATTGGTGTGGCCTTTATTGTTTGGGCGGTGATTTCGTCCATTCAATATAAAAAATCGGAAGCAGGACAAGCTTAATCATCGCAAAAAATAAAAAAGCGCGGTATCGCGCTTTTTTATTAACTGGCTTTTTTAAATTCAATAATATTTTGTAAGGGCTGACTGTAACGTTTGGCCATTTCACCTAGCAGCTTGTCTTTGTCTTGCCACAGTTGATTAATCCAAGTTTGAAAGTTTTTTCTAAACACTTCATCATTTTCATAATCACCACGATTAAATTCCGCAGGAATAGGGCGTGTTTGAATATGAATATCAATGTGTTTTGATTTGCCACACATAAACTCCCAGAAGTCTGGCTGACCTTCAGGATAGTGAATGGTGACATCAATGAGAGTATCAATCCGTTCACCCATAATATTCAACGCATAAGCCATTCCAGCAGCTTTAGGTTTTAATAAATGCTGATAAGGAGATTGTTGTTTATCATGATTTTGCTTGGTGAAGCGAGTACCTTCTAAAAAGTTCATGATCGACACTGGGGTATATTTAAATTTTTCACAAGCTTTGCGTGTGGTTTCTAAATCTTTGCCTTTTAACTCAGGATGTTTAGCTAAAAACTCTTTGCTATATCTTTTCATAAAAGGGTAGTCTAGCGCAGACCAACATAAGCCCATGACAGGCACATAAATTAATTCTTGCTTGAGAAAAAATTTAAAAAATGGCGCATGACGATTAAAGATTTTTTGCAAAATAAAAATATCTGCCCAAGATTGATGGTTGGCAACCACCATATACCAGCCGTTATAACTGATTTTATCTAAATCACCCGTAATGTTGTATTGCGTTTGATGGGTTAAATCGAACATCTTACTATTGATACCAATCCATGTTTCCGCAATAAAGGTACTGCCTTGTGTGCAGGCTTTTTGTAGTGGTTTAATGGGTAAAGTTTTTAGCAATGCTAAACCAAATAGGGGAGTACAAAGACTAAAGGTATTTGCAGCGAGGGATAAACTATTAATGCTACCCGTTAAGACTGAAGGTAGAGATGCCATAATAACCTCAATACACATTGATTTATTAGATAATATACAAGTGTATATTATTTGATTGGCTTTGGATAGTTATTTTTTAGACAGTAATTTTGGATGGTTTTTTTACTAATTTAAAACTACAATCAAATGCTTAGGATTTTTTTATAAGGATATACTATGCGTTTTTGTTTAATAATAGTGATATTATTTGTTAATACTTGTGTTTTAGCTCAGGACTTATATCGCTGGCAAGATGAACAAGGAAAATGGCATTTTGGCGATGCGGCTAGTACGAATGGTCAAAATCGTCAAATTATTGAGCCTGCTGAATATACAACGAATGTTGTGAAAACAAAAAAGTTAAGATTACCCTCAAGCAAACCAACAAAAGTTAAGATTGTTAAACGAGTTAAGTCTAAAAAAACTGAAAGTTTAGAAGAAAAAAAATTACGTTGCGAAGCAAAGCGCGAGGAGTTGCGGTTTCAAGCATTTCGTTATGAGGAACGTAATCAGTATGACCGCGAATGTGTGAGTGACATGAAATGGTAAATGATAAACAAATGGTGAAATATGTCATTGGCGAACGTCAGGTTTTGGCCAAAATGAAAAATGGTGAGTTTCGATTGGTGAAGCTACAAGTGGGTTTACCTGAGCCTTTAGAAAATCGTTGGCAATCGGAAATAGCTTTAGATGGCTTGTATCCCAATGTGGTTAAAGTGCCTGGTGTTGATTCGTTTCAATGTTTAAATTTAGCCTTTGGCGTGGTACGTACGGCCTTAGAAAAGTTTATTGAATCAGGTGGTCAATTATATTGGAAAGATGGTTCTGGCCCTCTCGGATTGGTGGATATTTTTTCATGATAAATCAAGTGGTTGCAGGTCGTTATCGTCATTATAAAGGTAAAGAATACGAAGTGCTTGCCGTTGCTACTCACAGTGAAACGGAAGAAAAATTAGTGGTATATCGTCTTTTATATGGGGATTTTTCTTATTGGGTGCGGCCACTAACGATGTTTACAGAAACCGTTATTGTGGATGGCATCGAGCAGCCACGTTTTAGTTTGATTGAAAAGTCTTTAGTATTCCAAAAGGTTATTTAATTTATAAAAATTATAAAATTGTTTTATTTTAGACGCGCTCTTACAATCGACTCATGTATTTAAATAGTCAGGACTTACGCGTAAGTCCTATAATGACACATGAGGAAATAGCCATGTCAGCCAAAACCTTATATGACAAATTGTGGGATGACCACTTAGTCAAGCAACGTGATGATGGTTCTTGTTTAATTTATATTGACCGTCAATTATTACACGAAGTCACCAGCCCTCAAGCTTTTGATGGCTTAAAGTTGGCCAATCGTCAACCTTGGCGTTTAGATGCCAACATTGCCACACCCGACCATAACGTGCCAACCGACAAAGCCGAGCGTAGTCAAGGTATTGCCGGCATTAAAGACGAAACTTCACGCATTCAAGTACAAACCTTAGATGACAACTGCAAAGAGTTTGGTGTCGTTGAGTTTGATATTTTTGATGAGCGTCAAGGCATTGTTCATGTGGTTGGTCCAGAGCAAGGTTTAACTTTACCTGGTATGACCGTAGTTTGTGGTGATTCTCATACGGCAACGCATGGTGCATTTGCTTGTTTAGCACATGGTATTGGCACTAGCGAAGTAGAGCACGTATTAGCGACTCAATGTTTAGTGCAGAAAAAATCCAAAAATATGTTGGTCAAAGTTGACGGCGTATTGGGTGAAGGTGTGACTGCTAAAGATGTCGTTTTAGCGATTATTGGCAAAATTGGTACGGCAGGTGGTACAGGCTACGCGATTGAGTTTGGTGGTCAAGTGTTCAGAGACATGAGCATGGAAGGCCGCATGACCGTGTGTAATATGGCTATCGAAGCAGGTGCGCGCGTAGGCATGGTGGCGGTGGACGAAAAAACCATTGCTTACTTCAAAGACAAGCCATTTGCACCTAAAGCGGAGCAATGGGATGCAGCCGTCGCGTATTGGCAGGGCTTAACATCTGATGCTGATGCTCAATTTGATGCGGTGGTTGAATTAGATGGTAATGCCATTGAGCCGCAAGTATCTTGGGGAACTTCACCCGAAATGGTATTGCCAATTAGTGCTAAATTACCGACCTTAGACAGTGCTAACGATGCGGTACAACGTAGTTCATGGCAACGTGCTTATCAATATATGGGCTTAACACCTGAACAAGCGATTACCGATATTAAATTAGACCGTGTATTTATTGGCTCTTGTACCAACTCCCGTATTGAAGATTTGCGTTCTGCGGCGGCAGTGATTAAAGGCCGTAAAGTGGCCAATACCGTCAAACAAGCAATGGTGGTTGCAGGTTCTGGTTTGGTAAAAAAACAAGCCGAGGCCGAAGGTTTAGACAAAATCTTTACCGAAGCAGGTTTTGAATGGCGTGAACCAGGTTGTTCAATGTGTTTGGCGATGAATGCTGACAAATTATTGTCTGGTGAGCATTGTGCTTCAACCTCAAACCGTAACTTTGAAGGTCGTCAAGGCAATGGTGGTCGTACGCATTTAGTCAGCCCAGCGATGGCTGCGGCGGCGGCGATTGCAGGTCATTTTGTTGATGTTCGTGGCTTCTAAGAGGATAAAATTATGCAAGCATTTACCGTATTAACTGGTTTGGTTGCGCCTTTAGACCGCGCAAACGTTGATACAGACCAAATCATTCCTAAGCAGTTCTTAAAGTCTATTAAACGCATTGGTTTTGGTGTTAATTTGTTTGATGAATGGCGTTACTTGGATGAGGGTTATCCTAATCAAGATTGCAGCAAACGTCCGATTAATACTGAGTTTGTGTTAAACCAAGCCCGTTATCAAGGCGCACAAGTGTTATTGGCACGCCAAAATTTTGGTTGCGGTTCTAGCCGTGAACATGCACCTTGGGCATTAGATGAATATGGTTTTAGAGCGGTTATTGCGCCGAGTTTTGCTGACATTTTCTTTAACAACTGTTTCAAAAATGGCTTATTACCTGTGGTATTAAGCGAAGAACAAGTTGATATTTTATTTAAAGAATGTGAAGCCAACGAAGGCTATCAGTTAACAGTAGATTTAGCCAAACAACAAGTGATTCGCCCAAATGGCGAAGCATTTAGCTTTGAAGTAGATGCTTTCCGTCGTCATTGCTTGTTAAATGGTTTGGACGATATTGGTTTAACTTTACAAGCAGCCGAAGACATTCGTGCCTTTGAAGAAAAAGCAAAAGTGGCTCGTCCATGGGTATTTAATGCTTTGCGTTAATCAGATTAAAGAGTAAGAAACATGTCCAAACATATTGTTATTTTAGCGGGTGATGGTATTGGCCCAGAAATTATGGCCGAAGCCGTTAAAGTGTTAGATAAAGTTAATCAACAATTTAACTTAGATGTCACGTATTCCCATGAATTATTAGGTGGTTGTGCGATTGATGCGACAGGTGTGCCATTACCTGACCAAACCTTAGAAGCCGCTAAAAAAGCTGATGCTATTTTATTGGGTGCAGTCGGTGGTCCTAAGTGGGATACCATTGAGCGTTCTATTCGTCCAGAGCGTGGCTTGTTAAAGATTCGTTCTGCACTAAACTTATTTGCAAACTTACGCCCAGCGATTTTATATCCACAATTGGCCTCTGCCTCTAGCTTAAAGCCTGAGATTGTTGCTGGTTTGGATATTTTGATTGTGCGTGAATTAACAGGTGGCATTTATTTTGGTCAACCCCGTGGTATTCGCACCTTAGAAAGTGGTGAGCGTCAAGGCTATAATACTGATGTATATAGCGAAAGTGAAATCCGTCGTATTGCCCATGTTGCTTTCCAATTAGCGATGCAACGCAACAAAAAAGTGTTGTCAGTGGATAAAGCCAACGTCTTAGAAGTCACTGAATTGTGGAAAGAAATTGCTACCGAAGTGGGTAAAGAATATCCAGAAGTGCAATTAAGCCACATGTATGTGGATAACTGTGCGATGCAATTGGTACGTGCCCCTAAACAATTTGATGTGATTTTCACAGGCAACTTATTTGGTGACATTTTATCTGACGAAGCCGCCATGTTGACGGGTTCGATTGGTATGTTGCCATCGGCTTCTTTAGATGAAAACAAAAAGGGTATGTATGAGCCATGTCATGGTTCTGCCCCTGACATCGCAGGCAAAGGCATTGCTAACCCATTAGCAACGATTTTATCCGTTGCCATGATGTTGCGTTATACCTTTAACCAAGAAGCTGCCGCTAAAGCAATTGAAGATGCGGTTGGTAAGGTGTTAGACCAAGGTTTACGCACCGCCGATATTTGGACTGAAGGTACACAAAAAGTGGGTACTAGCCAAATGGGCGATGCAGTGGTTGCTGCTATTTAAGTTAAGTTTACCCCCTCCCAGCCTCCCCCTAAATTAGGGGGAGGAGCATGTTCCCTCCCTTAATTTAGGGGAGGGTTAGGGTGGGGTTCTACAGATTACCGCCTTTTAGTCTGCCCCTTAGTAAATGGGGAGAGAGGGCGATGAACGAGGAAAACAAAATGCGTGTAGGTTTAGTGGGTTGGCGTGGCATGGTTGGTTCTGTGCTCATGCAACGTATGGTTGAAGAGAACGATTTTGCTCATTTTGAGCCAGTTTATTTTTCTACCAGTAATGCTGGCGGCAAAGCGCCTAATTTTGGTGGTAAAGAAGCGCCTGCATTATTAGATGCTAATGATGTTGATGCCTTAAAAGGCATGGATGTGATTTTGACTTGTCAAGGTGGTGATTACACCAATGACATCTATCCAAAATTACGTGCTGCGGGTTGGAATGGTTACTGGATTGATGCAGCTTCTGCTTTACGCATGGAAGATGACGCAATCATCGTGTTAGATCCCGTTAACTTAAATGTGATTAAAGATGGTTTAGCCAAAGGCATCAAAAACTTCATTGGTGGCAACTGTACTAACTCCATTATGTTAATGGGTATGGGCGGTTTATTCCATGCAGGTTTGGTGGAGTGGGTCAGTTCTATGACTTACCAAGCAGCGTCTGGTGGCGGTGCTAACCATATGCGTGAATTATTAAAAGGTATGGGCGTGATTCACTCAGCGGTTGAAGCAGAGTTAGCAACACCATCTTCTGCCATTTTAGAAATTGACAAAAAAGTCGCTCAGTCTATTCGTCAAGATGTACCCACAGAGTTTTTTGGTGCACCATTAGCAGGTGGTTTAATTCCTTGGATTGATAAGCAATTAGACAATGGTCAATCTAAAGAAGAATGGAAAGGCCAAGCCGAAGTTAATAAAATCTTAGGCAATACCGATGTTGTGCCTGTTGATGGTTTATGTGTGCGTATTGGTGCAATGCGTTGCCACAGCTTAGCCTTAACCATGAAACTGAAAAAAGATTTACCTTTGGATGAAATCGAAGCGATCATTAAATCAGGTAATCCATGGGTTAAATGGGTACCAAATAATCGCGAAATTTCGGTACAAGAATTAACACCAGCTTCTATTACTGGCAAATTAGATATCGGCGTCGGTCGTGTGCGTAAATTAAACATGGGCGGTGAGTATATTTCTGCTTTTGTTATTGGCGACCAATTATTATGGGGTGCGGCTGAGCCATTACGCCGTATGTTGAGGTTGTTAATTGCAGCTTAAATTGTTATCTTGACTCAAGGGCGCATGATTGCGCCCTTTTTTATATTGCATCATTTGGCAAATATGATAAAACAACAAACAATTTTTTATAATAACTTAGGAAAGTCCCATGAAAGCCCTTGTATTAACTTCCAAAGAAGATGGTGTTGTTTTTAATGCGAATTATCCACAACCAGCAGCCCAAAGTGGTGAAGTGCGGATTAAAGTCTTAGCCGCCGCGCTTAATCATCGGGATGTTTGGATTACGCAAGGCCAATATGCAGGTATTAAATTTCCAACGATCTTAGGCTCTGATGGTGTAGGCATCGTTGAGTCAGTTGGCGAAGGCGTTGATAGTTCTTGGCTAGGTAAAACAGTGATTATTAATCCCAATAATCACTGGGGAGATAGTCAACGTCATCAATCCAAACAATATCATATTATGGGTTTACCCAAAGATGGCACGTTAGCTGAATTTGTGACCGTGGATGCAGATAAAATTCGTCTCGCTCCTCATCATTTAACCATTGAACAAGCCGCCGCTTTGCCCTTAGCAGGGCTGACTGCCTACAGAGCATTATTTGGCCGCGCGCAATTACAAGCAGGTGAAAAAGTCTTAATTAGTGGAATTGGTGGCGGTGTGGCCTTATTTGCCATGCAATTTGCTATTGCAGCAGGTGCTGAAGTGTATGTGACCTCTAGTAGCGAAGAAAAAATTGCCAAAGCAGTGCAGTTAGGTGCAAAAGCAGGGGTGTTATATAACCAAGAAAATTGGCAAAAAGCTTTTGTCAAAACTTATGGTGAAATGGACGTGGTGATTGACAGTGCTTGTGGTAATGGTTTTGCGGCATTAATTGATGTGTTGGGTTTTGGTGGGCGTATTGCTTTTTATGGTGGTGGACAAGGGGCGATTAATGGTTTAAATCCACAAAAAATCTTTTGGAAGCAAGTTTCAATTCTCGGTTCAACGATGGGCAGTGACCAACAATTTGTGGAAATGGTTGATTTTGTCGAAAAACATCAAATTAAACCGATTGTTGATAGTATTTATGCGCTAGAAGATGGCGTGGCTGCATTTAAACATATGGCAGATGGCGCACAATTTGGTAAGATAGTTGTTCGTACCGTTGCTTAATAACAGAATAAGCAGACAGATTCGCAATAAACTGCTTTAGTTATTGCGAGTCAATGAATGCTTGTGATAAAAAAGACAATAATCCAAACTTACGTCATTAATGTGAAAAAAGAGTAAGTTATTAACCACATCTTATCGTTGTAGCAACATAAGAGTAACGTGAAAAAATAATCAGCAAAGGAAAAATATAATGGTTCTGCGTAAGCTAGCTATGGCACTGTTGAGTATTGGGGTCATATTGCCAGGGTTAACCCATGCTTTAGCCCTACGAGATGTCAAAACAAAATCTGCGTTAGGTGAGCCATTTCGTGCTGAATTAGAATTATCAGACTTAGGTGATTTATCTGATGAAGATATTAAAGTCAGCCTAGCACAACCAGAAGATTTTGAGCGTTTAGGAATTGAACAAACTTTTTTATTGGCAGAATTGCGCTTTGAAGTTGTTGTCAATCGTGAAGGGCGTTCGTTTATTAAAATTTCCAGTCCTAAACGTGTTACTGAACCATTTTTGGATTTCATTATTCGTGTCACTTGGCCAAATAATGCCCGTTTACATCAAGTAACGGCTTTATTAGACCCTCCTGCCAGTAAGTTGACTCGTAAAGCCGAACCTGTCCAAGCTCCTGTCGTTGTACAGGCTGAACCTGTTATTCAGCCAGTTGTTAAAGCAGTTGAGCAAGCAATGCCTGTAGCCTCCGAACCTGTGGCTATGACCGTGACTGAAAAATCATACACAGTACGTAAATTTGATACCTTATGGAAAATTGCTCGTAAAGTTAGACCCAATAATACCGTTCCCGTTGCACAGATGATGAAAGCATTACATAAGGCCAATCCAGAGGCTTTTATTGCTAATAATATGAATCTGTTAAAAGATGGTGAAGTATTGCGTGTACCTAATTTGAGTGATGTGCAATCAGCAGCACAAGTTGCACAACAACAAGCTAATACACCTGCTGTAGTACAAGCACAAACTACTAAAGCTTTAGCACGACAGCAAATTGATGCAACTAAAAAAGAAAAAGTTATGGCAAATACACCAACTGTTGCCAAACCACAAATGAAATTGTTGGCACCAACTGGGCAAAAAGCGGCTCAAAGTACAGGCTTAACAGAAAAAATAGCTAAAAAAGAGCAAACCGATGTACCAACCGTCGTGACTAGCAAAAAGGTTGCTGTTGAAAAAGCGGTGAAAAAAACGGAAAGTTACAACCAAAAACTAACACATGAGTTAAGTTCTTTAGAGCAACAACTCAAGTTGAATGATAAGAAGATTGCTATGCAAAATGCCAAATTAGCGCAATTAGAAGCGCAGTTAAAAGCACGTCGTTTAGCGGCTGAACAAGCTAAACACAAAGACAAAACCGATTTAGAGAAAAAAGCTGTTGCTACAATGGCCTGTGCAGTTGCCCTGCAGAGTTTTGTTAGTGTAGATGCCCATGCTGCTGATGCACCTGCAAAGTCTGGTGGTAGTTCAATGATGCCGATTATTGGCGGAGTGGTATTACTATTAGTTGTTGCAGCCATTTTTGTTTTAAAAGGTAAAGGTAAAAAAGAAACACCACCATCTACTAAACCTGTTGCGCCAACTCCACCTGTTGCAAAGCCTACAGCCCCTCAGCCTGTTGCACCAAAACCTGAGCCTGTAGTTGCTAAACCTGAGCCTGTTAAACCTGTTGAGCCACCAAAACCACAAGACCCCTTAGAAGAAGTGCGTCCTTATTTAGAAATGGAGCGTTTTCCTCAAGCGGTAGGCATTCTCACTAAGGCTTTAGTTCAGCATCCTGATCGTGCTGATATTCATGTTAAATTATTGGAAATTTTTGTTAAGCAAAAAGATCGTCAGGCATTTGATGAGCAATATGCAAAATTAGAAGTATTAGGTGATTTAGACGCAATCGTTGCGGCTGATAAATTAAAAACACAATTTCCAGAAGCACCTAAACCCATTGAAAAAGCTAAACTCACTGAAGATGGTGCTTTAGAGTTTCAGCCTTCTAAACCAGCAGCTGTGGTTGAAGAAACTCCTTCTATTAGTTTAGATGATTTAGAAAATGACTTTAAAATGAGTTTGTCTCAGCCAAACTTAAAAGCATTAGATATTCCTTTAGCTGCTGATCCTATTGAATTACAACAACCAGAGCCTGTAGCAGCTAAAGAAGAAGCAAAAATTGCTGAACTAGATGAGTTGTTGGGTGGCGGATTAGAGTTTAAATTTGATAAAGAGCAAGTCCCTGTAGCGCCTCAAGAAGAACATGCAGGCTTAGACTTTAAATTAGATGATGTTAAATTTGAAGTTGCTGAAGAGGTTAAACCAAATGTTGGGACTGGTTTATCTTTAGATAGTTTAGACGACTTTTTAGCTGAGCATAAAATTGAAACTCCTGTAGAGCCAGAAGCTCCTGCAGTGGATACCTCTTTAGACTTTGAATCAGAATTAGCTAAGTTTAAAGAAGAAAAACAAGAAGCAGATACGACTGAAAACTTGGTAGAAGGTTTTGAGTTAGAAGAGTTTAAATTAGCTGATGAACCAAGCACCAAAGAAAATGACTTAGAGTTTGATTTGTCTGCTGATTTTTCTTTAGACGAACAGCCAGTTGTTGAAGAAAAAACGGACTTCAACTTAGATTTTGACACCCCCTCTGTCGATTTGGATGATTTGGCAGCCAAGTTTGATAAACAATCTTTAGCTGATGTTGATTTGCCAGATGAAGACCTCGACTTTGATGTCAGCGTGTCTTCAGATGATGTTGTGGCAGAATTAGATAAAGAGTTTTCGTTCTTGGCGACAACTGACGAAAATGCAACTCGTTTGGAGTTAGCACGTGCTTATTTAGAAATGGGTGATCGTTTAGGTGCGCGTGATTTATTAGAGGAAGTAGTGGCCGACGGTAATGGCGCGCAAAAAACAGAAGCTCAGGGTATGTTAATGCGAATTAGCTAATAACAGACTTGCCTTTTGATAAAAGCCGCTGTAAAAAGCGGCTTTTGTTTTTTGAGTATTTAAGATGCGTTTTGCTTTAGGAATTGACTACGAAGGTACTCATTATCGTGGCTGGCAGACTCAGCAAGAAGGCGTTCCGAGTATTCAATCAACAATTGAAGATGTATTGAGTCGTATTGCTGACCATCCTGTGATTATTCATGCCGCAGGTCGTACTGATGCTGGTGTTCATGCTTCAGGCATGGTTGCGCATTTTGATACGCATGCAATTCGTGGTCACAAAAGTTGGTTGTTGGGTTCAAATACATGGTTGCCCAAAGATATTGCTTTACGCTGGATTCATCCTGTCAGCGAGGATTTTCATGCTCGCTTTAAAGCGGTTGCTCGACGTTATCGTTATATTATTTTTAACAGTGGACAACGCTCTAGTCAGTTAGCAGGAAAGGTGACTTGGCATTATCATCCCTTAAATTTTGAACGTATGAAAATTGCAGCCAGTTATTTGGTAGGCCAACATAATTTTAATTCTTTTAGGGCGGTAGGTTGTCAATCGCGTAATCCCAATCGTCATGTACATTTTTTAAATTTAACAAAGCGCGGTTCATTGATTATTTTAGATATTCAAGCCGATGGTTTTTTGCATCATATGGTACGCAATATTGCAGGTGTACTTATGGCGATTGGTGAGGGGAAAGCCGAGCCAGAATGGGTACAAGAGTTATTACGGGTGCAAGATCGAACTCAAGGCGGAGTAACAGCATCAGGCAGCGGTTTGTATTTTGTTGATGCCTTGTATCCGCCAGAGTTTGAATTACCTAAAGAGCCTTTAGGGCCGTTGTGGTTGGTGGATTAAAATCCCCCCAAAGCCAATTTAATACGCTTAATACGGCAACGGGTGCAGTTTCGGTGCGTAATACTCGTTGCCCTAAACACCAAGGTGCAAAACCTTGTTCCATGCTTTGGTTTATTTCTCGTTCGGATAATCCGCCTTCTGCGCCAATCAGTACTGCAATCGTTTGTGGTTTTTGGCTCGGATTGGGCAAACCAGTGACACTGGGTGCAAGCACAAAACATAAATCAGCCTGTGTGTTTGCTGTCCATGTTTCTATGGTTTGAGGACTGTTGATTTTAGGCACAATATTTAAGCCCGATTGTTCACAAGCACTAATGGCTACACCTTGCCAATGCGCCATTTTTTTATCTAAACGTTCATTGCCCAAACGCATTTCACAACGCTCACTGATGAGAGGAGTGATTTCGCTAACGCCTAATTCAGTCGCTTTTTGAATGGCA
>NZ_CALETI010000386.1 GCF_937920075.1 uncultured Agitococcus sp. | reverse complement strand
GAGGTGTGCGGCAGGATATTGCCGTCCTGTAGAGGGAATCCTCGCCGTTCAAGGGCGAGGAGGATGTCAAAATAAAAAAGGACGCTAATGCGCCCTTTTTTATTGATGGCTTATTAAGCCCCGATTTTTTCGCCTAAGACAGTACGACGAGCTTTTAAGCTTGCAGGTAACTTGTCTGCGATTTTGGCAAATAATTCATCATGGCTAGTTAATTCGCGTTGCCATGCAGCTTTATCTTGGCTAGTGACTTTTGCGTATTGTTCTGCGCTAAACTCAGAACCTTCCCACAATAAGTCGGCATAACGAGGAACGATACCAATAGGTGTTTCTTCGCCTTGAGCACGATTTTCACAGCGATCAATGATCCATTTTAAAACACGCATATTTTGACCAAAACCTGGCCAGATAAACTTGCCATTTTCGTCTGTACGGAACCAGTTAACGTTAAAAATACGTGGTAAAGTTGCGCCAGAAGCCTGTAATTTTTCGCCCAAAGCTAACCAGTGAGCAAAATAATCACCTACGTGGTAACCACAGAAAGGTAACATTGCAAATGGGTCACGACGAACAACACCTTGTTGGCCAACAGCAGCAGCAGTGGTTTCAGAACCCATCGTTGCGGCTTTATAAACACCCGCTTGCCAATCAGCAGCTTCAACTACTAATGGCATGGTGTCGCCACGACGACCGCCGAAAATGAATGCAGAGATTGGTACACCGTTTGGATTTTCCCAATCAGCATCAATAGATGGACATTGGGCAGCAGCAACCGTGAAGCGAGAGTTTGGATGAGCAGCTTTGCGGCCACAGTCAGGTGTCCAATCTTGGCCAGTCCAGTCAATTAAATGTGCTGGAGCAGTTTTAGTTAAACCTTCCCACCAAACATCACCATCATCTGTTAATGCAACGTTGGTAAAGATAACGTTTTTATCTAACGTTGCCATACAGTTTGGATTGGTGGTGGTATTTGTACCTGGTGCAACACCGAAGAAACCAGCTTCTGGGTTGATTGCGTATAAACGACCATCAGTACCAGGTTTGATCCAAGCAATGTCATCGCCTACAGTTTCAATTTTCCAGCCTTCAAAACCTGCTGGCGGTACTAACATCGCAAAGTTTGTTTTACCACAGGCAGATGGGAAAGCAGCAGCAACGTAGTGTTTTTCGCCTTGTGGGTTAGTAACGCCCAAAATTAACATATGTTCAGCTAACCAACCTTGATCGCGACCCATCACAGAAGCAATACGTAAGGCTAAACATTTTTTGCCCAATAAAGCATTTCCACCATAACCAGAACCGAAAGACCAAATCTCACGAGTCTCTGGATAATGCACAATGTATTTTTCTGGGTTACATGGCCATTTAACATCGTCAGCAGCGGTTAAAATTGGCTTACCAACAGTGTGTACGCAAGGCACATAACTGCCGTCTTCACCCAATACGTCATAAACGGCTTTGCCCATACGCGCCATAATACGCATATTCACCACAACGTAAGGACTGTCGGATAATTCAATACCAATTTGAGCAATATGGCTGCCTAATGGCCCCATAGAGAAGGGCACAACATACATGGTACGACCACGCATACAGCCTTCAAATAAGCCATTTAATTTTGTACGCATTACAACTGGATCTTCCCAGTTGTTTGTTGGGCCAGCATCTTCACGCTTAGCAGAGCAAATGAAGGTGCGCTCTTCAACACGAGCAACATCAGAAGGATCAGAGCTAGCTAAATAAGAATTGGGACGTTTTTCTTGATTTAATTTCTTCATCATCCCTGTGCTGACCATGAGGTCTAATAAGCGTTGGTTTTCTTCCTCGCTTCCATCACACCATTCGATGCGGTCTGGTTGAGTAAGAGCTGCAATTTCAGCAACCCAAGCAATAAGTTTTTGGTGTTTAACAAAAGCGGGAGCGTTAACAATCGTTTGACTCATGGTGTGAGGCCCAATCAACTAAAAAAACATCCGTGCACTACAGGGGTGACCTGATAGTGTATAAAAGAAGAATAAGATTTGCTGATAGCTAAGTTGGCTTCAAATAAGGAAGCCAAGAAAAAATTGGCGGAGGTGGTGAGATTCGAACTCACGGACGGGGTAAACCGTCGCCGGTTTTCAAGACCGGTGCCTTAAACCGCTCGGCCACGCCTCCGATTAGGCCGCGAAGAATACCCTAATTTTTTGAAAATGTCACTAAATCTCAAGACTTTTTCAAAAAAAAAGGCGCATTACGCGCCTTTTTTGACATTTTATGTCATTAGTTGGGGTAGAAGTTGACTGGATAAGTGCCTTTCCATACCTCAACATTGTCTTCACCAAAGTTAAATCCTTTAACTAAAGAGACAATTTTGGCTTCTAACTCAGGGTTGTTTAGGTCGCTAGACGCAACTTCACAACTGGTAACTTTACCACTTGGGTCAATAGTGAGTTTTAAGCGTACTGTACCTTCCATACTGGGATCGTCTTTTAATGCACGTTGATAGGCATTATTTAAACGGCCGCCATTTTGGTCGAATATCTTACGAATATCTTCTTGAGTACGTTTGCCAACTCCACTTTCACCGCGGGTTTTACCGCCTTCACCAGAGCCAGTTCCACCACCAACAGAGGCAATTTGTTTGCCTTGCATATTGGTTGTGCCTTTAGAGCCGAGGTTAAGATTACCTTTGCTGCCACTACCACCTGCAACACCACCACCAAAACCTGAGCTTGCTGGGCCATTATAGGCAACACCGCCAGAACCTGCACCTGCTTTGCTAGTTAACATATTACGGCTTGTGCCTGCGGGTGCAGCACCAGTGTCTTTTTGTAAACCACCTGTGGCAGGTTTAGAGGTTGCTACCACGTCCATATCTCGTAAGGCAGCTAAATCATCAGCGACAGAAGCAAGTTGTTGCTGAGCTTGCTGTTTAGCAGCTTTCACTTGTTCTTCTGTTGCTTTGGGTTTAGCAACGGGTTCTTTTTCGATTGGCTTTGGCTTAACTTCTTGTTTAGTTTCCTTAGGCTTATCTTCGGCTTTAACCTCTTTTTTCTCTTCCTTTTTCACTTCGGGTGGTTTGGGAGGAGGGGGAGGAAGTTCAATTTTACGTTCAATGGCACGCGCCACACGTTCGGGGACTTTTACTTCCGAGCGTGGTACAGGCGGCACTTTAATAAATGGAATCACCACAAAACATAAAAATGCAAGCACTAATGCAATGGCATTAATTTTTCGGGCGCGATTACTATGTTCAGGTAGTTCATCCCAAGGCAAAAAACCACTGATTAAATGAGTTGACATTATTGTTTCCCTCCACGTGTCACAGCAAAGGAAATTTTCGCATAGTCATTATCGCTACAGGTGGCCATGACTTTACGAATCACACTATAAGGTGTTTTTTCATCACCTAAAATCAAAATTTCACGCTCTGGAATACCGCGCTCATTAAGAGCAGCGACAGTATGAGAAGCACGATATTTTAATTCTGTGGCCAAAGCAGGAACTAAATCGGTTTTCAGTGCTGAAATTTCATTAATTGTACCAATTTTCATGCCCTGAACTAAAACGTCATCTTTGGTAATCATGACTGTTAATGTGTCTTTGGGTTCAGTTTGGGCAAGAGAAACGGGTAGTTTAATTTTTTCTGCATCAGGTAGCTTAGATGGGTTACTAGAGCTAACTAATAAGAAGAAAACCAAAATAGTAAAGATATCCATTAAGGAGGTTAAGTTTAAATTAGCCTGACCCTTAATACGTTTTTGTAAACGTTCATGGCGTTTAACACGAGGACTTTTATCTTTCATTTAGCACCTCCAACATCAGGCGGTGCATCACCAATACTAATATCAGGAAATAAAGCATAACGTGCTTCACGTCCTGTTTCGGTACTCACTACAATACGCACGGCATCCATTGTATGAATTAATTTGTCATAAGCTGTATCTGTTTCTAACAAAATACTAGCATCAGTGACTAATGGATATTGAGTTTTGACGGTACGTAAATAGTCATTGAGAGCTTTATAGTCTAACTCACCTTTAGTGTCGGTTGTTATGGTTTTCATAGGGCCAGTCTGACGATCAGCAACTAAAAATTTATCTTTATAAACCATAACTTCTAGGACTAATGGCGGCTTTTGTGTTTCGGCAGCAGCACCTTCACCACTTGGCATTAACACCTGTAGTACCGCTTGCTGAGTAAACACTGCATCTAGCAACAAGAATGGGATTAGAATCACCATCAAATTCATAAATGAGGTGATGTCTAGTTCCGGATTCGTGTCACGATTTTTAGTGCGTGACCGCATAATCGTCTCCTCTATTTATTAACGCAATGATACACAATTAAGCGTTATTACGAATTTGACGTAAGGCATTGAGGAGTTTAATCGAGGCCATTTCTAAGCTTTCAACAACTTCACCAGTACGGCTTTGTAAGAATGCATAGAGTAATAATAAAGGAATAGCAACAATCAAACCAAACGCAGTGGTGTTCATCGCTACCGAAATAGAGCTAGATAATAAGTCACCTTTTTGCGCTGGATCAGCATTGGCAATTGCAGCAAATGCGGTAATAAGACCTTGTACCGTACCTAACAAACCTAACAAAGTAGCAACGTTAGCAAAAGTAGAAATAAAGGGGGTGCGAGCTTCTAAACGAGGCATAACTTCCATTAACGCTTCTTCCATTGCGGTTTCTACATCTTCTACATTTTTAGCAGTACGATTACGTGTTAAACCATATTCTAAAATACGACCAATTTCGGTTTCATTATCTTTAACGGCTTTTAAAGCTTTTTCTGTATCGCCTTTTTGAATAGAAGGATAAACAGCATCCCATAATTCTTTGTTAGCTTTCTTGACGCGACTTAAAAAGATAATACGTTCGATAGCAATACCCAAACCAATAAACATAATCAAAAGGATGGGGTACATGAAGAAACCACCATCTTGAATAAACTTAATCGCTGACATAATAAAGTACTCCTGTTAAATAAAAAATTAAGGACTAATGGTCGAAAGAGGGCTGAGTTCTTGTAATGCACGAGAGTAGTTAACTTCACGGGACACAACATCACGGTCAATAGGAGCCAAACTTTCTTCTAAGACCGAAGCCGACAAAGGATTTTTGGGAAGATAATTTTCTTTATCTTTCCATGACACAATGTTTAAAACTAAAGGGGCATCTTTGCTACCAATAACGTCAGTACCACTAGAGATATTTACTTCACTACTGGCTGTTGTTTTTTTAGCAGTTTTAACATTGTCGGCAGCAATAGCACTACCAGAAATTGCTAATTGAGCTAACAATATAACTATTGTTTTTTTCATGGTTGTTGTACTCCTGTTGCCGTTGTTGGTGTTGTTTCGGCATTAGTCTCTATGGGTGTTGATTTTACGGCTTCTTGACTCGAAGTGGCAGTGCTTGGAGTCACGTTATCGGCTTGTTTTTTACTTTTTTTTGCCTTTTTTGCCTTGTTTTTGCTATTTTTGATGCTTTTGCTAGTGTCATCTGCGGTGGTTGTTGTCTCTGCTTTAGCAGTTGAATCACTTGTAGGTGTTGCTGCGGGTACAGGCGTTGATTCTGTTGTTGCAGTTGTTGAGGCACTATTAGCAGCAGTATTTTCTACAGGGGCAGTCGCGCTAGTCGCTTCATTTATGGGAGGCGGATTAGTGTTTTCAGTAGGTTTCACTTCATCTGTTTTTACTGGGGCTGTTTCAGTTGGAGCAGCTTCGGTCGCAGCTGGTGTGGGTGTTTCTTCTACCGTAATTTCTTCAACTTTAGCTTTTTTTGCAGGAGGCTTGTAAGTGCCAGTCCGTTTTTGCAAGTCAATGACCCATTTTGCTACTGTTGTATCTGGTGTTGTTTGTGTGCCTTGGTATGCTTCATAATGTTTTAAAGCCAGTGGCAAGTCTTGCAAATATAAGTCTGCTAAGACACCTAAGTTAAAATGAGCTTTGGCATAATTAGGGCTTAAACTAAGAGCTTGCTCATAGGCAGCACGAGATTTACTAAATTGACCTAATTGGCGATAAACAAAGCCTTGTAGATTGTAAGCAAACGGATTTTTGCCATTCGCTGCAATTGCTTTTTGCAATAACACATCCGCTTCTTTGTAGTTTTGCTTTTGAATCTGTATTAAGGCCTGATTAAGTGAAGGGCCAGCAAGTTGAGGTGCTTTGGTTTGAAGCTCTTCAAACAGCGTATAAGCATCATCTAACTGATTGGCTTTCATTAATGTTACTGCTCGTTGATAATCATTGAGCAGTGGTTTTGCTAGTGCTTGTAATTCGGCACTCACATTACTTAACTCAGGTTCTTTTGAGCTATCAGCAGCAACGACATTTTTTTCTTTGCTTTCATCATCTTTTTTGGCTGTTAACCCCTGAGCAGCACGCTCTTTGGCTAACTTTTCTAAGTCAAGTTCGGTGCTTTCTGACCCAACTGCCGCAGGGGCATCGGTGTTGGGGCTTGGCTGTTTGGGAGTAGAGCTACAAGCAGCTAAAATACTAGTTAGTATTAATGTCATGCCTACTTTTTTAGATGCAAACATTCCTTAATCCTCAATAAATCTCATCAATTGCTGTTTCGATTTGTTCGTTTTTCTTGTAACGACCGGGTTCGAGCTCAGCTAAAGCAGCAAAACTTTTTTGGACAAAACCATCATAAACTTCTTGTTTAACAAGGTTTGCATTGGCTTTATAAATTTCGATGGCTTTTTGATTAAAAGGTTCAGCTTGTTCTTCAAGGACAAGGTTATATTGTTCGAGTACCAACTCGTCCATGCCTTTCGGTTTTTCGCTTGCTAATAAATCGGCTGATAATTTTTGATAAATTAACGCCTGTTGATAGTTTGCAGCCGTTGTAAACTCAGCCACACCTATACTTGCTACTTTGTTATAAGTAGTAATAGCGGTTTGCATGGCTTTTTTCTTAGCTCCCAAACTGACTTTTAAGGGTTGAGTTAAAGGAATGGCTGCAAATGAGTCATACACAGGTTGTGCAAGTTTAAAGTGAGCCATGGCTCCTAGGTATTTAACCCGTGCAGGCGCTTTTTCGCCTAACTTGTCATAAAATTGAGCAATCCCTTTAAGCGTATTTTGTGCTTCTCCAACCATATTGTTTTTATCATAGTAAGTGTAAATACGATGATAGGCTTCGGTTCTCAAATCAATAGGGTTAGTCGCATCAGTGCTAACTTGTTGATAAATTTTAATGGCCAATTCGGGTTGTTTGGCTTTTTCATAGGTCTCAGCGGCAGCCCATGTTGCTTCACGAGCAGCGGCTGGGTTCTTTTTGGCATCACGAGCAGCAATTGCTTGGAACTGTAAGGCAGCACTGGATAAATCACCTGATTTTTCATAAGCAAAAGCTAATTTTTCTAAGGTGTCTTGTGCCAAAGGACTTTCGGGATGTTTACTTTTAAAGGCAATTAAGAGCGGAATTGCTTCGGCATATTTTTCACCTTTATATAATACATCAGCAGCGTCAAAGTCGGCAGTTGCTTTAAGTTTTGGATCACTGGCCGATTCCGCAGCTTTTTGAAAGGCTAAAGAGGCTTGTTCTAAGTTTTTATCGGTACGCAGTTTTTCCGCTTGGCGATAATAGGTAGTTGCTAGCTTATCTTGGAACTTAGATTTTTGTTTGCCATCTTTAATATTAAAGGCCAATACTTGTTGATAAGCTTTGTCGGCTTCTTCTAAATTACCTTTATCAAATTGGGCATCTGCAACAACAGTGGCAGCTTCCAGACGTAAAGTTTCATCAACAGGTGGTTGAATATCCAATAAGGCTTTGGCAGTACGCACAGCGCCTTCATAATCTTTATAACCAATATAAAGATTGGTTAAACCCTGTAACATCAAGGCAGAACTTTTTTCTTGGGGTAGAGTTGCTACAATACGAGTGACTTGTTTTTCAATGTCTTGACTGAGTTGTTTGGCAATATCGTCATAATCTTTATAGTTTTCATATAAATATTGAATGAGACCTTGCATCACAATCGCCGTATTGGGGTCTTGTGGAAAAGCTTCTGAGAACTTGATGGTGCTAGCGACTCGCTGTGGCGTTAATGCTTTTCGTTCAGCATTATTATCAGCTAAAGATTTATCCCATTCTTGATAGCTTAATAAAGAAAAATAAGCGGCATCATTGGCTTTGGGGTTGTTGCTATAGCCATAAGCTGTTTTTTCAAATTCAACAATCGCGTCTTTGTAGTTTTTAGCAGAATATAAAACTTCGGCTAATAATTGGTTAACAACAATCGCGTCTTCTTCTTTTGGATTAAGACTTAAATGCGCACGATACCATTTGGCGGCTTTTTCATAGTCAGCAGCTAGGTTAGTTTGTTGAGCTGTCGCATGATAATGTTTGGCTAAGTCAACAATATGACCTTCTAAAATAGGACGTAAATTTTCTTGTACTTCTGGAGACGATTGTTTCCAGTAGGCACTGTTAGGATCATAATGTTCAACAAACTGTTCTTTGGCTGTCACCACTAATGAAGGGAATCCACCTAGATCATAAATATTAATAATGGCAGTGCTTAAACCTGGTGCATCTGGGTCAAAAGGATGGCGTTCAATAAAAGCAGCATAAGTTTCGGCTGCTTCTTTATAAATCTTTTTATCAATATAGGTTTTAGCTAAACGTTGATAAATAATAGATTCATAGAATTTTTCGCCTACTTTATCAAAGTAATCATTAAGTGGTTTTACGCCATTATCAAGTTGAATGAACGACAAACAAATTACGTCCAACGCATTTTGTAAAGAGTCTTCTTCTTGTTTGGTTTTTTTGGTTTTGACCCAAATTTTTTCGGCATAACTGAAGAAAAGCGGAATAGCCGTTTCAAAGTCGGCTAAACGATATAATGCCCAAGCGCGTTTGTATAAAGCTTGATCTTGAAAGTCTGATTTTTTATCTTCTAATACTAAACGATAATATTCAGCAGATTCTGTAAAGCGATTTTTAGCAAACGCATCTTCGGCTAAACGAAAACGTACTTCGGTTAAATGCGGGGTGCTAGTGTACTCAGAGGCTAACTTTTTAAGTGCTTCTATAGATTCTTCTTTTTGTGTCAGCAAGTCATAATTTTTGGCTAACTCATAATAAATTTCTGCGCGCGACTCTTCAGCAGGCATACGTTCTAATAAGTCTTTATAAAACTCAATATTTTTATTGAGCATATCGCGTTCAGCTTTATCAAGGTCTGTTTCGCTGCTGGGGGTTTTAAGGCGGTGTGCTACTTTTAAATAAGCAGTTGCAGTGCCCGCATCAGGCGCTTTTTTAGCATCTTGAATTAAGCGATTATATAATGCTTCTTCTAATTTGCTGTTAATTTGAGAATCTAAGCTATTGGGATCAGGCTGATTATTTTGCTCGCTTTGAGTTAACAACGCTAAGGCAGATTGTGGCTTGATTTTGTTTAAACGCTCAGTCGCATCTTCAAATTGAGGTTCTTGAATAATAGACACTTTTACTTGGTCAAGACTTGCTAAGGTGCGAACTGGTGCTTGAGCTGGCACTGGTGTTGCGTAAATAGCTTGTTGATTGACCATAGGTGTTGTAGCAACAGGTGCTTGACTACAAGCACTTAACGCTATTGCTACTGCTAAAGGACTAAGCCGATAAAGAAAAGTTTTATTAGCAATCATATTTATTTATCACTTGCTTTGGTGTTGGGGGAGGCATTGGAGCCTTCAACACGTTCCATTCCAAGATAAGTTTCGGTGATATAGGTTGTTAAACGTTGACGACGCTCTTCTAACAGACCTTTCGCTAATTCACGTAACTGAGTTTGTTGAGCAAGACGGGCATCTGCTATTTGTGTTTTTAGCTGTTCTGCTTTCGTTCGCAAATTAGTAAATTTTGCACTATTTTTCTTTGCGATAATTTCTTTATTATCTTTTAGCAAGGTTTCTAGTGCTGCAAGACGCATTTTAGTTTCACGAAGTTGTTCGGTTGACTCTTGCAATTTGCGATAAATTTCATCACGAGAGGCTGCATGACGTGCTACTTCAAACTGAGTCAGATTGCGTAAACGATTAATACGTTCATTTAACTCTTGAGCTTGTTTGGCATCAAGGTTCAGTTTATTAATCTTACGACCTAGTTTATTAATTTGCTGTAAACGAGAAGTTTCGGCTTGAGTTGCTGCTTCTGTATAAGCATCTGCATTTGTACCCATTCGTTTGGCACGAATTTGATTTTCTTGCCATTTTTTAACTAGTGATACATAGTTATCACGTAAGCCTTTTAATTTGGTTTCATTGTCAGCAAGCGTATTTTGTCGTGCTTCTAAGGCTTTAGCATTTTCCTCTAAGGCATTAATGTCGCGTAAACGAACATTTAATAAGTCTTGCATACGAGCAAGTTGCTTATAGGTTTTAAACCCTTCATTAAAAGCAGGGGAGGCAAATAGCTTGGCAAATAGTCCTGCTGTAATTGCATTATTGCCTGCAGGAATATCTTTAATATTTAAAGGATCAGCATCTTTGGTATTGACTTGCATGGGACTTAAAATATCAGGCCATGCGGCTTCGTCTGTGCGAATGGCTGTTCTTTCTAATTGTGTAAGTTGTTCACGCAAGGTCATTGCAGCAATACGGTAGCTGGCAATTGATTGATTACGCGCACCTAAATCTTCGTAAGTCCGTGCCGTCAATAAAAAAGCTTCTTGTACGGTTGGATCAGCAGGATTTCGGCGTTGTAATTCTAATAAAGCAGGGAGTGCTTCTTGATATTGTTTATTAAGATAATAGGAATATGCCAAGCTTAGCAGTGCAGAATTACTATAGGGACCTTCTAAACGAACGCGTAACAAAGAGTCGCGTGCAGATGCGAAGTTTTTGTCTTGTAAATAACGATATGCAATAGCTAAAGCTGCTTTATCTTTTAAATTGCGACTTTCTTCATCATCATTAGCCAAACGAATCATTTCGTTGAGGTTAAAAATACCTAATTCTGTTTGGTTGTCTTGTAAATAAGCGATACCTAAATTGTATAAGCCATAACTCGCCATTGCACCTTGAGCAGGCATATCCAACAATAAACCAACGGCTTCAGCATAACTTTTTTTACGAATTAAAACATTCGCCAATAATAAACGTCGCTCAGATTCTTGAAAGCTTGTTAAGTTAGCAGGTGGCTTCCGTAAGTAATTTTCAGTACTAACGTCATTACCTAATTTAAATAAATATTTGCCATAACGTAGCCATGGCATATTACGTGTACTTGAGGGGATATCTTGCGACTGTACACGTGATAATGCGGCATCTGCTTCACGGGGTAAACCAAATTCGGTGTATAAATCGCCTAATAAGCTTTCTGTTTCGGCATCTTCATCATTAAACATGCCTTTGTTTTTTTCTAAGATTGTTGTATTTAATGCTGAAAAACGATGCCCCATGTGATAGTCATAGTAAATTTGACCAAAAATAGGTTCACGAGTATCGGTAGAAACATCTAGACGTTTGTTTAGATCAACTGCCCATGCAGATTGACTTAACAAGGCGATGGCCAATGTAAGGCTAGAAAATCGCGACTTGTTTTCCATAAATCGTTTTATCATCGTTATTTATCCCAATAGCAAGACACTTGTTACGCTAACGATTTTTTGCGTTTAATAAAGTGTCATACTTAAAGCTCTTTGCTAACTAACGGTCTTGCGGTCAATTAGCAAAGTTAGGTTTTTTAGGGCTGAATCAATCCTAATTTAGTTTTTGCTTTCCCATTCGCGGAAGTTGAACTGTGCAGGTTGAGCACGAGTGCTATCATCTGCCGCTTTAATTTCAATAATTTTACGTAAGCTATTTTTGTTAAAGCTATAGCTCACTGTACGTTGGAAGTCTTTGCCATCGGCATCATAGGCTGTAACGATAGCTTGGAGGTTGTGACTACCGCTATTGACATTACCTAAAAACAGACGGTGTAAACCACCTTTGCTCAAAGCAACGGTTTCTTGCTCAGAGTAAGAGTGATAACTAACAATTTGGTCATCAATACTAAGTTTGACATCGACTAAACGAACTTTACTACCAGGATTAACACCGACAAGAATCGTTGTGGTTGAACTTGGAAATAATAATTCGTTTTCGAGTTGTGTAATATCACGATTTAATGACAACACATCTGATTTTAAGTCTTGTAAATCTGACGGTAAGCTAGACTCACCAGCAGCAAAACTCGTCGAAGATAGGGCAGCAAAAAGGCCAGCCAATAATAAAGAATATCCCTTGTTCATAATCATCATCAGTTACTATGACAGTAAAATATATATTTTACTTAAAGGTTAAAAATATTAGTGCTTTAATAAAGCACTGCCGCAAAGTAGAGATGTCTAAGATTTGTTTAATAGCGAACAAACCTTAATATATTACACCGAAAAGCGATTAACTTAGATTAACGCATAAGCAATACCCTTACGTCAAAGGGAGTTTTACGGTTTTGGCGCACAGTGTACAAAAAAAATAGAGCTAGATAGATTGTCCAACATAAATTTGAGAAAAGGATTGACTAAAAATGCCAATTTGACTTGAATTAGTGCCTTTTTTAATGTAGCAAATTTGGCAGCAATAATCGACTAGGGCTTGTTGATGTTTTAATTGGAAACTCCAAAAGTAATCTCCAAATTATTGAGTAAAAAGATGATGAATATTATTGCTGATGAAAATATGGCTTTGGTGCAAGAGTTTTTTGGAGACTTGGGGAATTTGCAATGTTACGCGGGACGTCAATTAAATACACAACTTTTACAACAAGCAAATGTCTTGCTCGTGCGTTCAGTCACACAAGTCAATCAAGCTTTATTAGCGAATACGCCTGTCAGATTTGTTGGTAGTGCAACGATTGGTGCAGATCACTTAGATTTAAGATGGTTGGCACAGCAGCAGATTATGACAACGACAGCACCCGCGTGTAATGCGCGTAGTGTTGTTGAATATGTATTGGCAGTGTTAGCGTATTTACAAGAGCAATTACAGCAGGATATGTCTGCTAAAGTTCTAGGTGTTGTCGGTTTGGGTAATGTGGGGCATTTATTGGCACAAGTAGCTGGCCAATTAGGATTTCGAGTCATTGGCTGTGATCCTTTTGTGCAGAGACAAGGTGTTACTCAACAACCTTTACAACAATTATTATCAGAAGCAGATATTGTTTGTTTTCATACACCACTAACCAAACAAGGTGAATATCCAACCTATCATTTATTAGCTGAGCATAATTTAAAATATTTAAAGCAAGGTGCAATTTTATTGAATGCAGGACGTGGAGCTGTGATCGATAATGTTGCTTTATTGGCTTTTTTACAGACGTATCCGCATTATTTATCAGCGGTGGTGTTAGATGTTTGGGAAAATGAACCAGCTATTAATGTCGATTTAGTTGCCAGCATTGATATTGCTACGCCTCACATTGCAGGATATAGCTTAGAAGGCAAATGGCGTGGTACAGAAATGATTTATCAAAGATTATGCCAATATTTCAATCAACAAATTAAACATAAGTTGGCAGATTTTTTGCCTGTTAATCATCAAGTGTTGATTTGGCCATATTTATCAACAATATGGCAAAACTATGCAGCATTATTACGTAAGGTTTATCCTGTTGAGCAAGATGACCAAGCATTACGTCAAACCATGTGTTTAGATACTCATGAGGCGCGTGCATTAGCTTTTGATAAGTTGCGTAAAGATTATTGGCCTAGGCGAGAGTGTTCGGCTTATGATTTGCGAGAAGTTCCTATCGCTAATCAACAACAAATGGCAAATTTAGGTTTTAAACTGTGTTGATTTTGCTGTGCGCTATTCTTTCGCCATCGTTATCAAAACGTTAACAGACACTAATATTGTAAAAACGATAAATAGCTAATAAAAAAACGCGACTTTTAGCGTATTAGCTTTTAAAATCGCCGCATTTTTAATTAACCTGATCTACCTAAAATGATTGAGGAGAGCCATGTTAAATTTATTTGTTGGTTTATATCTGTTGCTATCCATTGCTATTGGCTTATATGCAGCAAGAAAAGTTCATAATAGTACAGATTATGTGGTTGCAGGTCGTAGTTTGCCTTTACACATCACAACGGCAACTGTTTTTGCAACATGGTTTGGCTCTGAAACCGTTTTGGGAACATCCTCTACGTTTATTACTGATGGTTTAGGTGGTATCGTTTCTGATCCATTTGGTGCATCTTTGTGTTTGATTTTGGTGGGATTGTTTTTTGCGCGTTATTTATATCGAAAAAATTTGCTGACCATTGCCGATTTTTTCAAACAACGATATGGCAGAGGTGTTGAACTAGCAACATCAGTTGCCATTATGTTGTCTTATTTAGGTTGGGTTTCAGCGCAAATGATTGCCCTAGGCTTAGTGTTTAATGTGCTTTCTCAGGGTGCGATTAGTAATGAAGTAGGTATGGTTATTGGTGCAGCGATTGTTATTGTCTATACCATTTATGGCGGGATGTGGTCTGTGGCAATGACGGACTTTGTACAAATGATTGTGATTGTCGTGGGCATGTTATTTGTAGGCTATGTAGTCACTGGCAAAATTGATGGTGGTGCAGTGGCTGTGATTGAACATGCCTCTAATGCAGGCAAATTTGATTTTTGGCCAGAACCCAATTTAGCTGCGATTTTGGCATTTATTGGTGCATTTGTGACTTTGGCTTTAGGGTCAATTCCTCAGCAAGATGTTTTCCAACGGGTAATGTCGGCCAAAGATGAAAATACGGCTGTACGTGGTGCAGTGTTGGGTGGGGCACTCTATTTTATATTCGCTTTTGTGCCTATCTTTTTAGGGTATTCAGCTTTTTTGATTGATGAAAAAATGACGTTAAAGTTGTTAGAAACAGATAGTCAATTAGTATTGCCAACGTTAATTATGGAACATACGCCAATTTTGGCACAAGTGATGTTTTTTGGTGCATTATTATCGGCAATTATGAGTACTGCATCAGGAACATTATTAGCACCATCAACTATTTTTACTGAAAATATTTTACGTCCAATATTGGGTAACGTTTCTGATACGCGTTTTTTATGGATTATTCGCTCGGTTGTGTTAACTTTTGGCGTGTGTGTTACGCTATTTGCATTAAACTCAAACTCTTCTATTTTTGAGATGGTTGAAAATGCTTATAAAGTAACCCTTGTATCAGCATTTGTACCTTTGGTTGCAGGGATATATTGGTCTAAGGCAAATACTCAAGGTGCGGTGTTTTCGATGGTTTTTGGTGTGGTTGTATGGATTTTCTTAGAGGCAACAGCGCCAGAAGGATTATGGCCTCCACAGCTAGCAGGTTTGGTTGCAGCAATAATTGGCATGTTATTAGGCTCTTTGTTGCCAGAAATGATAAAGTCACCAGCCCAGCCACCTTTAAAACATACACATAAATAATAATAAATTTGGGCTAATTCATTTAGCCTAAATCTTTCTCCCTGTAGAGGACTTTTTTATGAAGCGTAATCTTTCTTTGTTTGCAATAATGACCTCATTATTGATGGCCAATTATGCTATTGCTGATGAAGAACAAGCTCCGCCCACTGAGCAAAAAACATTAACCTATAGTCAAAAAGCAAAACATATTATGCAGCAATTAAAACCTGTTTCTGTGTATACGGGTGTTGGTTTATTTAGCGATATGTTGAATATAAATAACGAAGCAGTCACAGATCTAGGTAATTTTTATCTGCGTGTTGGCAAGTTTATGGAGTCTGAGGCAGGAGCGGCATTTAACATGGGATGGCGATATCCAATTACAGGTGGTCGTGATGAGTCAGGCTATTTTGTGGGTGCATTTTTTGGCCAAGTCGTGGCGAGTGTTAGAGATGGAAATCAAGAATATCACCGCAATGGTGGAGGCTTAGATATTAGCTATCATTGGGTGAATGAACATACACGAAAAACAATATCTGTTGGTTTAGGAACAGGTTTTTCAAGAAGAGTGGATGGTAATGCAAGTGAGCCAGCACAACCTCGAGCCTTTTTTAGCTTTAGTACCGCATTAAAAGTGTTTTAAGATTGCTTTCGTTCTCAATACGTAATATTGTCAGACAGTTTTTCGTTTATAGTACCGTTTGTGTATTAAAAAATAGTTTCGTTTGATAGTTTGGGGATTTGCTAGCTTACATTGAGTAAATATGTTTTAACATCAACAACAATACTCTTAGCAGCTAAGTTCTAATTTGTACAGGTAGTCTGGATTAATGGAAGTACTTCAACAATTTTGGCAACAAATATTAGCCCGCCCTGATTTTTGGGGCTTCATTACCATTCCTATTGTCGCATCAGTTGTTACGTGGCTACATGTGTGGATGGCACTAAAAATGGTGTTTTATCCTATTAGTTTTTGGGGATTTAAACTCGGAAATTTGCCTGTTGGTTGGCAAGGCATTGTGCCTCGTAAAGCAGGAAAAATTTCGGGTATTTTGGTTGATCAATCATTATCTAAAATTGGCTCGTTAGATGAGTTCTTTAGAGAAATGAAGCCTGATGAAATGGCCGAATTTGTCAGTGAAGCATTAATGGAAAACATTGATGATTTTATCGATGAGGTGATGACTGATCGTAATAAGACTTTATGGGAAAATTTACCTAATGGCATAAAACGTCGTATTTATGATCATGTACGCAAACAAGTGCCAAGTATTATGGAAAACTTGGTCACGGAGTTAACTTTTAGTGTTGAAGAATTAGTTGATATGCGTGACATGGTCGTCAAACAAATGGAAAATGACCGCGCTATGATGGTGCGTATGTTTTTGCGTGTTGGCCAAAAAGAAATTGATTACATTTGGCATAGCAGTTTTTGGATTGGTCTATTCTTTGGCGTTGTCCAAATGTTTGTTTGGCTGGTTGTACCATGGCATTGGACTTTAGTTTTTTGGGCTGCCTTATGGGGCTTTTTGACAAATTGGATTGCTATTTGGATGGTATTTAACCCCATCGAACCAAAGAAAATCATGGGTATGACTTGGCATGGTGCTTTTATGCGTCGTCAAGCTGAAGTATCAGAGGTTTTCTCTCATGTTAGCACTCGTGAGTTGTTTACCATTCGTCAAATTATGAATGAAATGATGTTTGGCCCAAAAGCTGATAAAACTCGTAAAGTAGTTAAACGTCATGTGAGTAAATTGTTGGATACACCGATTGTCCGTACCGCTATTCAAATGACGATGGGCTGGGAAGAGTATGCAAAGTTAAAAGATACTATTGTTGATAAGTCTATTGCTGCAACAATGGTACCTATTTCTGATCCAGACTTAAATGAAAGCCGTGCTGCAAAAGTAAACGAATTATTTTTGGAGCGTATGAAAAAACTGACGCCAATGGAGTTTCAAAATTTATTACGTCCTGCTTTTAGAGAAGATGAATGGATTTTGATTGTATTAGGTGGCGTCACGGGTGGATTGGCTGGTTGGATTCAGTTAATGTTAGGGTTTAAGTAGTTTATTGATACTGTTTATCTGGATTTTTAATTCAGATAAACAGTATGAGTGTCGTCATTATAGGATATGAGCGGCTTGCTCAAAACTTAACCGTGGATTACGGGTATGAAGTTTAGCCACATCACCATAACCCAAGTTAATTAAAAAATTGGATTTAATTTGTGTGCCTGCAAAAAATAGCTCATCAACTAATTGATTATTAAAGCCAGACATGGGGCCAGCATCTAAGCCTAAAGCACGAGCGGCCATAATTAAATATGCACCTTGCAAAGAGCTATTACGAAAAGCGGTACTATCAATCGCGGCTTGATTACCAACAAACCATGATTTTGCATCAGTATGTGGAAACAAAACAGGTAAATGTTCATAAAACTGATAGTCAGCCGCAACAATCACGGTAACAGGTGCTTGCATAGTTTTATCAATATTTCCCTCAGCTAAAGCAGGTTTTAATTTGGCTTTGGCTTCTTGACTGGTAACAAAGACAAAACGAGCAGGGGTCGTATTGGCAGCGGTTGGTGCAAATTTTACTAAATCATATAATTGATGTAATAATTCGGTGCTTACAGCTTTATCTTGCCAAGCAGAAAAGGTACGTGCTTCAGTAAATAATTGATTTAATGCTTGTTCATTAAGTGCAGTATTCATATTAAATTCCTATATTGTGTCGTTAAATAAAATATCTCAACCCATGTCTATTAAGACAAATCAAACCATAAGGCTTGGCCATTACTCAGCGCAGTAAAGTGTAATGCCAATTCGTCTTTGCTAATTAAGGCATCACCTGTCGTTAAGCCAACATCATTAATCACACCTTGACCCTCAATTAAATGAAAATATCCATATTGACGATCAATAGGTAAACTAATTTTTTCACCTTGATTGAATTTTAGGCGATAAATAGCTGCATCCTGTTTAATATGCATAGAGCCTTCTTGTTCAATAGGACTAGCAATTAAGGCAAGTTGTTGGCTATCAGCAAACTGCATTTGTTGATAACGAGGCTCAGTATTTTGTTCAGCAGGTACTAACCAAATTTGCATTAAGTGTAAAGTTTGCGTAGGGTGGCTATTCATTTCACTATGACTGACACCTTTGCCCGCACTCATTAATTGAAATTCGCCTGCACTAATTTTAGTGGTATTACCCATGCTATCTTTATGGCTCACTTCGCCTGCTAACACATAGGTCAAAATTTCCATATTACTATGGCTGTGGGTGGCAAAACCTGTGAGTGGTCGAACTTTATCTTCGTTAATCACCCGTAAGTGACTAACACCCATAAAACGAGGGTCATACCAAGAAGCAAACGAAAAACTATAACGCGCTTCTAACCAACCATAATTGCCTTGGCCGCGTTGTGCTGAAGAATGGAGAGCTAACATAAAAGATACTCCTATTAATCTGTGTTCAAACTAATGGGGTAATCATAGTTGATGAATGTTATATGTTGGTAGAGCCGCTATAAGATAAACTATGTTGCCTAAAATGAAACAAGGGGCATTGCCCCTTGTTTATTCACCGCTCTCGTAAACCATGTTTTCTGAAGGAGGTTGTAAATAATAACCTTGTAGATAACGTACTCCCATTGTCCAAAGTTTGGAAACAGTGGCAGCATTTTCAACATAAGAAACAACCACACGTTTATTTAAGGTGTTGAGTTCGCTAGCGAATTTTTTAGTGTTATCGAGGTTAGCTTCTTGGGTTAAATCTTGGGTAAAAGAGCGATCAAGTTTAATGTATTCGGCTTCAACGTGTTTAAGCGTATTTAATGGATTAAGTGTGCAACCAAAATTAGTAATAGATACATCCACACCATTAGCACGTAACAAAGAAGTATGTTCTTTGGCTTGTTTTAGGTAAGTGACCACATCATTTTCGGAAAATTGAATCACTAAAGGACTACCTTTAGGATCAATGGCTTTGGTTAATTTGGTGACTAATTCGGGTAAACTGGCATCCTGTAAAGATTCAGCGGTTAAATTAAGTAATAAGCGGCTACCTGGGTGACGAGATAAATGCTCTTTTAATCGTTTACAAGCATTGATTAATACCCAACGATCAATCTTAGTGCCTAATTGATAACGCTGAGCGACATCTAAAAACTCATCAGGTGCCATGACTTTGCCATCGGCGAGTGGCAGGCGTACAAAGACTTCATAAAACTGGGCTGTTTCGTCTTCAACATCAAATAAAGGTTGAAATAATAGTTTAAATTTACTTTGCTCTAAGGCTTCAACTAATAATTCACGTAAAGCTGAGTCGTTAGCAGCAGCATTTTCGGCTGGATTGTAAACGCTAACTCCGTTACCAGTCCCTTTATTTTGTAGTTTAACTTTTTCGCTCGCATTTACTGCACGAGATAATAATTCTGGAATATCAGGTGCGGTTTCACCAATCATAGCAACACCAATACTCAATGTTGTTTGAATGGTTTTGCCATTAGGAATATCAAATAAACGTTCGTAAATAGCTTGGCAGGTTTTTTCGGCGGTTTGTTTAGCTTTTTCTGAGTCTGTATCTTGAATAATTGCAGCAAATACACTATCACTAAAGCGCGCTAGAATGGCATTTGGCATTAAATTAGCTAAAGCTTTGGATAATTCAACAATAACGTTATCGGCTCCAACAATACCAGCCGTTGTTGTAATGTATGGTAAATTATCAATACCCATATAGAGCAAGGCACTTTGGGTTTTATCACGGCGGGCAATCCCTAAAGTTTCTTCTAGCTTCTCTTCCATCTGTTGACGATTTGGTAAACCTGTTAATTGGTCAATAGAGGTAGCTGCTTTTAATTGTTCAGCAAGAAGGGTGGCTTGGCCAGCACTATCATCACGACGAATAATAATTTGAGTACAACGTTCGCCATCATAACTTGCTGTAGAAAGTTGCATCATGGCATCAATTTGATCCCCATCTGCCTTGACACCATGAAACTTCAAATCATTAGATATTTTTTCGCCTTTGCTATAAGCTCGTAAATAATCTTTAAAGTTAGCTAAGTCTTGTTTGCCAACTAAGTCAACCATTGGCATTCCTTCTAGGTCTTCACCAGATTCGTAGCCAAATAGTTCTACGTATGCTTTATTGGCATAAATGTGCATACCATCATGTACATAAGCAATAGCATCACGTGAGTTTTCAAGTAGCAATTGGCAACGTTTTTCGGTTTCTTTTAAAAATGATTCTGCGGCACGTTTAGCACGACGATGATAAAGATTGGTTAATTCTCGACGAATACAAAAAACAATATGCTGATGCTGATTATAGACAATTGCGTCAACAGCACCCATTTCTAAAGCTTCGACAATAATATCTTCGTTATATTCATTTAATAAAACAATGACTGGTACGTCTTTATCGGAATCTCTAATAATTTGTACTACATCATTATAAGCACCATCACTGAGGTTTTCGGCTGTCAAAACCATATCCCATACTTGATTTTTGAGAAGTTCCTTAAAGTCTTCTAATGTAGCAATTAATTGTGGGCGAGTAGGAGTGCCTGCACCTTTTAAACTTTTAATAATATCTTCGGTATTGTCGGCTGACGAATGCAATACTAGCAGACGTAAGGTTTCACTTTTCGTAGCCATAAAAATAATTGCCTATAGGATTCAAAAAAATATAGAGATATAAACATAGCTAAGAGCGCAGCTATCCATTAAAAATGGTCTGCGCATAAAAAATTAAGCTGTAATGTTATAAATTTCCCCATAGTGTATCAAAATCATCTTTAGCTTCAACAGTATTGGTATTAGAATTTTGCTGATTTGCTGTATTTTGAGGCTTAGTTGGAGCCTGCAACCAAGCAAAAGTAAATTGGCTAAAACTTTGAGTGCTAAATAACTCTGTGGTCAATTGAACTTTATAATCATCATGACTTTGTCGTAACATGACATTATAGCCTGTTCTAAACGTCACATTGGGAGTGATTAATGTAGCAGGTCTTGCCATTGATGGCACTTCTTTAATTAAAAATGTACGCATATATTCGGTACGTTCGCCCGTTTTCTTGAGTACACGTGCACCACAAGGAATAGCACTACCAGAAATAATCTCAATGCCAGCTTCTGCACCTAATGTTGGTAGTTGTTTAACCCAGCGAATAACGCCAATTGTCCACGTTTTATCATTAGGTTCACGCATGGCTAAAATTTCACCGGTACGTAAACTAATAGGAGGATCACCATCCCAACGAATACAGTAGCCACCTGGACTAATGTTGACAATTGATGTGACATGAGGTGGATATAAGCCTTTTTGACTTTTGCCTTTGTTTTGTTGGGCTTTTTTCTCTTCGCTGATAGTGGGGACATTACCTAGATGAAAATCCCAGCCAATATCGGCATCACCAAGCCCTTTGCGTTGAAAGAGATTTTTTTCTTCTTCAGTAGCATCTAAAGGTAAATTCAAAAAATCATCAAACTCTGTTTCTTGAGAAAAATGATAGTGTGCAGATGTTAAACCTAAACAAACCAATAACTGGCCTTCGTAACTCCGTCGCGGGAATGTACGTTCAGAAGGTGCACTCCAAGCACCAATTAAATGTTGTAACAAACTCGGATTGATTTGTTCCCCGTGATGCAGTTGGTTTGCAGGTGTACTTTGAATTTTTTGTAAATGCTGAATAAATTTTGAGGCATCCACATAAATAGCATGGGGAATATCGGTTGATTTAGACACATAAGTTGGTGCTAAATCACTTTCAATATCAATCAGTAATAAATCCGAAACTGAAAATTTATTTTTTAATTTTAGATAAGTGACCCATAATTCTGATACATCATAAATTTGTTTAATTTCAGTTTGACGTAATTTGTTAGTTTGGCTAGCAGACAGGATAATGGCTCGTAAGTAACTATCATAAGCGGTAGTTTCTTGACCAAATTGTAAGTGATTGTCTGTGACCTTGGTATTAGCTACGTTATGTGCATTAGCAGCATGATGTAATAAATGTAAATCTGACCATAATCCTGTGGGGGCAGATAAATACAACAATTGTGTTTCAAGTAATAAACCGTTAAGTTCACTGATGGCACGTTGAAAGCTTTGTGCAGCAAGCTGTAATTGTTGACGACGACCTACACCAATAATGCTTAACTTTGTCATTAGTTTTTCGGCACAATCATAGGCAACAATTTTGTAGCCCAATGCTAAATTATGACGTAAAGATTGCGCTAATGAAGCAACACGGTTGGCACGCTCAGGTAATAGAACGGATTGATTGAGATAATGTTTGGCTAAGGCGTGTAAAACATTATGCACAGCAGGACGTAATTCTTCTAAGAGTTCAAAGCGTGTGTCTTCAGACATTTTGACACGTGTTAATTCTTGTAGAGTTTGATACAACTGTTTTGTTGTTTCGCCTACATTCATAATAGGCAAGGCTTGAACCCATTTAACCATATCATTTTTAGAATGACTTACTAAACTTAATTGAGATAAATCGCGTTTAGGTAAACCTTCTGCTAGTTGTTGATTAATTGTTGTCATAGTGTTTTCGGCCTGATGCTGAGTCCATTTGGCTCACTACCACAATAGGGGTTAATAGTGGCGTAATGGTATTTTTGTGTGTATCGCTTTGAATTTTATACTAAGCGAAGATTATACGCTAACCATAAGTAATGCAAATATCTTATAAGAAGATTATTGACGGTTAAATTGTTTGAGTGGCAAATTTAATAAAGCTTTCTACGCCATAGGTTCTGTATTTTTGTTGATGAATTAGCACAAAAAGTTGGCGATTTAGATTTAAAAAGGGTGTTTGTAAAATTTGTAAGGTATTGTTTTGTATTGCTTCATCTAAAGAAAGGCGTGAAGCACAACCTACCCCTAAGCCACTAGCTACGACCCGTTGAATGGCTTCGGTATGGCCTAATTCTAATAAAACATGAATGTGTGGCAAGCGACCAACAACCGCATTATCAAAAATCTCGCGTGTACCAGAGCCAGCTTCACGCAAAATCCATTGCGCTTCACTAAAATCGGCTTCGGTAAGCGGCTGAGTTAATTGTTTTTGGGCGAGTGGGTGAGAAGGTGCAGTAAATATGACTAATTCGTCAGATTGCCAAGGAATCACTTCTAAATTAGGCGCGTGACAAAAGCCTTCAATAAAACCAATATCCAGTTCAAATTGTTCTAAAGCTTGAATGATTTGACTGGTATTGGCAATTTCTAGGCTTAATTGACATTGTGGATGTTCACCCATAAAACTGGCAATTAATGGTGGCATTAAATAATTACCCACCGTCAAACTTGCACCAATTTTTAAGCTACCGACTTTGTCACCATGACCACGCGCAATTGCTTCGAGTTCGTTAGCGTGAGCTACAGTATTTATGGCATGAGGTAAGAGTTTGCGCCCTAAATCATTAAGTTGTAATCGTTTACCAATTCGGTCAAATAATAAGCAGTCTAATTGGCCTTCAAAGTCTGAGAGTGCCATACTGGTGGCACTTTGGGTGAGGTTAAGCTCATTCGCTGCACGAGTTACTGTTCCATGTTGTGCTACCGCAACAAAAACAGCTAATTGTTTGAGTGTGATACGCATGATCTAGTTCTCCATGTTAGGAATGAGCTTAGCAGTGAGCTATAATTAACGCAAGCTTGTACCAATAGCTTGCCCCATTTTTACTGGGCTTGTTGCTTGTAGCTCTTTGTTCCATGCCATGACATCTGCACCAAACAAGACAATCGCGGTTGAGCCTAAATAAAAGCGGCCTAATTCATCACCTTTTTGTAGTGTGATATTGGCATGACGATAATCGGTGGTGATAATTTTTTTGCCGTGTGGTTGAATATTGCCAGCCCAAGCAGTGCCAATACCTGCCACAATCATTGCCCCTACTAAAACAACAGCCATTTTGCCCAGTTCGGTATCAAACATACACACCAAACGTTCGTTACGAGCAAATAAATTAGGCACATTTTCGGCAGTGGTGGTGTTGACCGAAAATAAATCACCAGCCACATAAATCGTTTCGATTAATTTGCCTGTAAAGGGCATATGTACACGATGATAATCGCGTGGTGATAAATAAACAGTGGCAAATTGGCCACCGATAAAGGCTTGTGCGCGTTGTTCATCACCACCTAATAAAGTTGCAACACTATAATCATGGCCTTTGGCTTGAAATATTTTGTCGGCACTGATTGAGCCAAGTTGTGAAATTGCACCATCGGCAGGTGAGATAATCGCATTAGCTGCGGAAGCGATGGGTCGAGCATTAGGTTTTAAAGCGCGGGTAAAAAAGTCATTAAAACTTTTATAGGCTAAAGGATTTTCTTCTAAGGCTTCGCTCATATTAATGTCATACTGAGCGGCAAAATTTTTAATAAAGGCATTTTTAATCAATTTGTTTTGGCTGGCGGCTAATAAGCCTACGCCTTGAGATAATAAGTGTTGTGGCACTAAATGTTGAAAAGTAATAAATAAAGACATAGATAAATTCTCTGTAAAAAATAAATTTCGCGTTATTTGAACCCTCACCCCGACCCTCTCCCTCGGGGAGAGGGAGTTGCTCTCAATGGTAAGAGCAATTTAGAGTGAGGATAATTT
>NZ_CALETI010000385.1 GCF_937920075.1 uncultured Agitococcus sp. | reverse complement strand
TCAACGGTTTTATGCTCACAAAACGCGCTAATTTTGGCAAAATGCGTAAGTCCTACCACACTAGCCATACCCTCAACAAAGGTATGGCAAAACTCACTACTATCATCATCAAAAAAGCTACCCATAATAAGGAAACACGTTTAGCTAACACATCCCCTTGATTATCTTGTTGCTTCAAAGAGTTAATATTCAACAAAACCCACACCATTATTGCCACGAATAACGCCACAAGGCTGCACGCCCCCCAAATTTGTGCTTGGGCAAACCATACTTGACTTGCCACTGACGACAAATCTATCACTAAATTTGGCATCATCGCATCAAGCGAAGAAGTTTCTTCAGCAAAAACTTGCCCTATTGTCAGGCAAGATAATAGTCCAAACTTTAATAAAGGCTTTAGTATCATGTTGCTTTCCTAAAATTCTGACTTTGTCGTTATTTTAAGTAAAAATGTCGGCAAAATACGCTAATTTCGGTTGTTTTTTTCACATTAAGGAATTGCTTAATAGTAGAAGTTTAGGTATCTTGGCGGCAATTTAACACTATATTGCTACACAGGCTCTAAACCTGATGAAATAACAATAATCTAGCATATAGCACATTTTAAGGTTTAAGCAGTTATTTTGATAAAATGCCTTTTCCTCAATTTTAATTCAGCAAAACGAGATTGATTATGGCACAAATTTTGTTGCTACACGGGCCTAATTTAAACTTATTAGGAACACGTGAGCCAACCATTTATGGTGCAACCACCTTAGCGCAAATTAACGAACAACTTGCTACCAAAGCTCATCAACAGGGCTATAGCTTAGATTATCTACAAAGTAATCATGAAGGTGTGTTAGTTGACCGTATTCAAGCTGCAACACATGACGGCACACAATATATTATTATTAATCCTGCCGCCTTTACTCATACCTCTGTTGCCATTCGTGATGCGATTTTAGCGGTAAAAATTCCTTTTGTAGAAGTACATTTGTCCAACGTTCATGCGCGTGAAACCTTTAGACATCATTCTTATTTTTCAGATGTCGCCATTGGGGTCATTTGTGGACTAGGTGCGCAAGGTTATGATTTTGCTTTGCAATATGTCATTAACAGTTTAAATCACACAAAATAATTTAGAGAGTATTTTATGGATATTCGTAAAGTTAAAAAATTAATTGAGATGTTAGAAGAATCCACTTTTGACGAATTAGAAATTAAAGAAGGTGAAGAGTCGATTCGTATTGCTCGTAACCGCCAGTCTGGTGTTGTTAGTCATTATGCTGCACCTGTTGCACCAATGCCTGTTGCCACAGCACCAACAACCGCAACACCTGCTGCTCAAGCAATTGGTACAGCCCCACCCGAAGAAAAACCACAAACTCAGGGTTTTATTCAACGCTCTCCTATGGTTGGTACATTTTATCGTGCTCCGTCACCAACTGCAGGCAATTTTGTTGAAGTTGGCCAAACTGTTAAACAAGGTGATACCTTATGTATCATCGAAGCGATGAAAATGATGAACCAAATTCAAGCCGACAAATCAGGCACGATTGAATCCATTTTAGTGGATAACGGTCAAGTGGTTGAATACGACCAAGCCTTATTTACTATTGTATGAGGCAACTATGCTAAGCAAAGTCTTAATTGCTAACCGTGGTGAAATTGCACTGCGCGTGTTACGAGCCTGCAAAGAATTAGGTATCCGCACCGTTGCTGTGTACTCTAAAGCTGATCGTGATTTATTACATGTGCGTTTGGCCGATGAAGCCTTATGTATTGGCCCTGCGCTTTCCAAAGAAAGTTACTTAAACATTCCGTCAATTATTGCGGCTGCCGAAGCCACGCAAGCCCAAGCCATTCATCCAGGTTATGGTTTTTTGTCCGAAAATGCCGATTTTGCCGAAGCAGTTGAACAATCAGGTTTTACCTTTATTGGTCCGCGTGCAGACAATATTCGGATGATGGGCAATAAAGTAGCGGCCATTGAAGCGATGAAAGCGGCTGGCGTCCCAACCGTCCCTGGTTCAGATGGTGCAGTAAATGCCGATAGCGCGGTTGCTATTGCTCAACGCATTGGTTTACCGATTATTATTAAAGCCGCTGCTGGTGGTGGTGGTCGTGGGATGCGAGTCGTACATCATGAAGATGAAATTTTAAATAGTCTTGCCATTACCCAATCCGAAGCCAAAGCAGCATTTGGTGATGACACCGTTTACATGGAAAAGTTTTTACAACATCCACGCCATGTCGAAATTCAAGTTTTAGGTGATGGTGAAGGCAACGCCATTCATTTAGGGGATCGTGATTGTTCTTTACAACGTCGCCATCAAAAAGTGGTTGAAGAAGCCCCCGCCCCCCATATTCCTGATAATGTTCGTGCCGAAGTTGCTGATGCTTGTGTCAAAGCTTGCCAACAAATGAAATATCGTGGTGCAGGGACTTTTGAATTTTTGTATGAAGATGGCCGTTTTTATTTCATCGAAATGAATACCCGTGTGCAAGTTGAACACCCTGTTACCGAAATGGTGACTGGTGTCGATATTATTAAAGAACAATTACGTGTAGCCGCAGGTTTGGGTTTATCTTATCGTCAAGAAGATATTGTCATTCGTGGTCATGCGATTGAATGCCGTATTAATGCCGAAGACCCACAAAGCTTTTTGCCCTGTCCTGGTAAAATCAATTATTACCATGCCCCTGGTGGTTTAGGCATTCGCATGGATTCCCATATTTACACGGGTTATAGCGTGCCACCCTACTATGACTCATTGATTGGCAAATTAATTGCGTTTGGTAATAGTCGTGCTGTTGCTTTACAACGAATGCGTAACGCACTCGATGAAATTGTTGTTGAAGGTATTAAAAGCAATATTCCGCTCCATCGTGATATAATCCTCACCGACTCTGCCTTTAACGAAGGTGGTGTGGACATTCATTATCTTGAGAAAAAATTGGGATTATCATAAAGCATGGCTTGGTTACAACTTAAAATCGACAGCTCAAAAGCTGATGCAGACCGTATTGAAGAAGCCCTCGAACTGGTGGGTGCAGGGGCAATTATGATGGAAGATGCCGCCGATCAACCCTTATTTGAGCCACCTTTAGGTACGACACCACTTTGGGATGCGACACGTATTGTGGCTTTATTTACCATCGACTCTGATATGGACGCGATTTTAGAGTTTTTACAAGATCATTTAGATGGTGGTTTGCCTAGCCACAAAGTCGAAATTTTAGAAGACCAAGTCTGGGAACGGGCATGGATGGATCACTACCACCCCATGTGTTTTGGTGAGCGTTTATGGATTGTCCCAAGTTGGACACCTCCACCCCAACCTAACGCTATTAACTTATTACTAGACCCTGGTTTGGCTTTTGGTACAGGTACACACCCAACCACAGCCTTATGTTTAGAATGGTTAGATGGTTTAGATTTACAAGATAAGATTGTTGTCGATTATGGATGTGGCTCAGGCATTTTAGCCATTGCGGCTTTATTACTCGGTGCAAAACATGCTTATTGTGTCGATACCGACCCACAAGCCTTATTAGCCACCAAAGATAATGCTGCGCGTAATGGTGTCGCCGACAAAATGACCGTGTGTTTTCCACATGATATGCCTGCCATTAAAGCTCAAACACTCGTTGCTAATATTTTAGCAGGCCCTTTAGCTGAATTAGCCCCAATTTTGGCCGATTTATGCCAAGCAAATGCTGATCTTGCTTTATCTGGCATTATTGATAGTCAGGTTGAAGATTTACGCGAGGCTTATCAGCCGTGGTTTGTTTTAGATCGATTACAAACTAAAGAAGAAAATTGGTGTCGTTTATCGGGTAAACGTTTGGCGAACTAAATATTTGTGCGTCGATAGACAGCAAAATCATGTCTATTGACGCATAATCAAAAACACATTAATTAAAAAATCATATTATTCTGTGAAATAACCCACAAAAATAATGAAAAAATATATAATATCGACTTCTCCCATATTTTTAGCACAAGATTTGGAGCTTGAGGGACTATGAGCACAACCAAACAAACACGCTGTCCTCATTGTACAAGTGTTTTTAATATTACTGATGATCAACTAGCCGCTCGTGGTGGTCATGTACGCTGCGGTAGCTGCTTGCAAGTATTTAGAGCCGATCAGCATTTGGTTGACGCATCACAAATCGTTGATATTCCCGCTGCACCACCTCAAGCTGCTGCACCAATCAGTACACCACCAGTCGCTCCAAAAAATACATCAGACAGTCAAATGTCTATGCCTGTTGTTGCTAAAGAACAACATGCTCCGCCTCAACCTCAGCCAGCACCCGCTAAAAAACGTAAAAAAGATGATGAATCTTGGGCAATGGATTTGTTAGGGGATTTAGGTGCCGAATTAGAAGATGATTTAGCCAATATTAGCCCCAAAAAATCTGCATCTGCGCCCATCAGTGAGCCAGAAGAAAAACCTCAACCGAGCAAAACCAAAAAGCCGTTATTTGATGATGAAATCAGTGATTTATTACAAGAAGCTTGGGTTGAACCAACAGACTCTGCACCGCTAAAAGGTTTAGGTGGTGTTGACAAAATTAAAGAAAGTGCTGATGAAAGTTGGGCACAAGCGTTAATGTCTGAGCTTGAAGAAGAAGAAAAAAAGGAAAAAGCTAAAAACTATAGCATGGAGCTTGCGCCACAACGACCTAAAGACCCTAATGCTAAAACTAAAACCAAAGAACCTATACCAGAAAAAACTGACACTGAAACCAGTGCAAAAAAGTCGTCAAATAATAGTCATGAAGATGATGACTTATTAAGCTTTTTAAATAAAAGTGCTAGCACAACCGCACAACCTCAACGCATCAACCCCACCCTCCCTCTAGAAATCAAGTCACAACCCATGATTTCTATCAATTGGGGTTATTGGTTAACGTGGAGCTTTATGTGCATTTTTGCCACTATTTTATTATTAGTGCAATATGTCTATTTTCATTTTAATGAACTAGCTTTTGACGAAAAAACACGTCCACAGTTAGTACAAATCTGTAGCACTCTAGGTTGCCAAGTACCAGAGCCGCCGAATGCGTCTTTGATAAGTATTGAAAAACTCGTTATTCGTAAACATCCCGAAATCAAAGAAGCATTACAAATCAACGCAGTTGTGTTTAATAAAGCAGATTTTGCACAACCATTACCCGCACTCAAATTGACTTTATTAAACAAAAAACGTGAAGTCACTGCCGCGCGCGCTTTTCAACCTAAAGAATATTTACATGGAGATGCAGCAAAAATTCTCCGACGTATTCCTCCAGAAACACCTATTCAGATACAATTGGACATCGTCAATCCAAAAGTGGATATGACCAGCTACAAGATGAAACCGTTGTATAAATGATTAAACCGCTACAATTGGGTCAACATATCATTGACCCACTTATTCTTGCACCTATGGCAGGTGTGACAGATCGTCCTTTTCGCCAAATTTGTCGGCAACAAGGTGCAGGCCACACCGTCTCTGAAATGGTCACTTCTGACCCTAGTTTGTGGCACAGCACCAAATCGAGTTTTCGCCTGAATCATGATGGCGAGCCTAATCCCAAAAGTGTACAAATTGTCGGTTATGACCCACAAATGCTGGCTGATGCTGCACGGTTAAACATGGAGCGTGGTGCTGATATTATTGATATTAATATGGGCTGCCCCGCAAAAAAGGTCTGTAATCGTTTGGCAGGTTCTGCCTTAATGCAAGACGAAGCCCTTGTTGAAAAAATTTTAACAACTGTGGTTAAAGCAGTTCCCATTCCTGTTACTTTAAAAACACGTACTGGTTGGGACAGAGACCATAAAAATGGCGTAACCATTGCCAAAATTGCCGAAGATGCAGGCATTCAATTACTCGCCATTCATGGCCGTACTCGTGCCGATAAATACCTAGGACA